>CANJEY010000073.1 GCA_947472615.1 Beijerinckiaceae bacterium | reverse complement strand
CTGCGGCCGCCGGTGCGCATTTTTCCACTTGCGGGCGGCGACGTCCTTTTCGATTGTGAACTGTCGCAATCGCGGCGCGCAAACACGGGGGCAGTTTGATGGGCAACGGACAGGCGGGCGGCTATTCGGCCCCTGCGAAATGGCTGCACTGGATCATCGCGATCTGCATCTTCTTCCTGATCCCGGTCGGCATTTCGCTCGACAAGGTGCCGGAAGGTCCGTTGCAGGATCGCCTGTTCAACCTGCACCGGTCGTTCGGCGTGCTGGTGCTGGCGCTGGCGATCGTCCGCGTCATGGTGCGGCGTCTGTATGGACCGCCGGCGCATTACGCCGGTCTGACGCGCTTCGAACAGATCGCCTCGACCGCCGTGCATCATTCGCTTTACGCATTGATTCTGGTGACACCGCTGCTCGGCTGGGCGATGATGTCGACCTACCGCGCGGAAGTGCCGGTGTTCGGCCTGTTCAATCTGCCGCCGATCCTGCCGCAGAGCGACCTTCTGACCAAGATCTTCTCCAAGCTGCACGCGCTGAGCGGCATCCTGATGGCGCTGCTGGTCATCGCCCATGCTGGCGGCGCGCTGATGCACTTCATCATCAAGCGCGATGGCGTTTTGGAACGGATGCTGCCAGCCTCGTGGGGTCCGGCCTTCACGAGGATTCAGTCGCTGTTCGGGACCCCGAACAGGTCCGCGTGACCGATCTCGCAGGATTGCGCCTGCCGACGTGAGGCGCTCCAGTCGTCGATGACAGCCGCCTCGACGCGGCCGGTTTCGGCGACGGCGCCTGAGGCTCCGTCCGCCAGCGCGGCGATGAGGCCCTTGTGCGCGGCGTCGAGCCGCCACGGGCTTGGGGCGATGGCGACGCGGTAGCCATGCGCCGCGAGACCCGCCTGCATCAGCCCGGTCGCGGCCGGTCCCGCCGCCGGCCCGAAACCCTTGTCGCCCGCCTGATGCGCATGGAACGCCGCCAGCATGGCGGAATCGGACGAATGTGGCGGTAGCCACGTCTCCTCGCCGTTGTAGGTCAGCGTCGCGAACAGCGGCAGGCGGCGGCGCGCAAGGTCGGCGCAGAAACCCTCGATCCACGCAGGCGACACGAGATCGAAGAAGGCCGTCGCGGTGACGAGATCAACACCGTCGTCCAGCACCGAGGCGACCGAGGTCGACAGGTCGGCCTGTCGGAAGCGCACCTCGATGCGTTTGGCGTCCTTTCGGATCACAAGCGCATCGCCTTCGTTTGTATGGTGGTCAGCCCAGTCCGAGAGCGTTGCGCGCGCCGCAACCAGCAGCGCCGGATCGTAGTCCACCAGACGCCACGACTGGTTCGCGATCAGATCCGGCGCGAGCGCGCGCAGGTTCGAGCCGGAGCCGCAGCCCAGATCGACGATCGACAGATGATCGCAACTCTTGAAATGTGCAGCAACACTGTCGCGCAGCGCTGCGGCGCGCGACAAATGATCGACAGGTTCGCGCAGCGCCAGCCATTCGGCAGAAAAACCGCTCACGTCCGTCCTTTCGAGGCCGCGCGTTCGATCGCGTCAGCGATGACGCGCGCGGCGTTCTCCCATGTGGGCAACGATTGTGCGGCGCGCCACGATTCGTCCGAGAGCTGCCGCCGCAACACACGATCGGGAATCGCCTTGCGCAGGGCGGCCGCAAACGCATCCGGATTTCCGGGCGGGACCTTCAAGGCCGCCGCATCCGGCACGGTGTCGGCCGCTGCGCCGCCCGTGGTGGTCACGATGGGCAGGCCGCGCGCCAGCGCCTCGGCGAGCGCCATGCCGTAGCCTTCGTAGTGTGAAGCCATGACGAAAATATCAGTCGCCTGAAACAGCGGTTCGAGCGCGGCGGCGGCGCGCTCGCCCGCCAGTTCGATGCGGTCCTGCAGGCCGAGTCGGTCGATCTGCGCGCGCAGATCGTCGGACGCCGTCCGGTCGCGCGCGAAACTGCCGATGATGCGCAGCCGCCAGTCGAGATCTGCGACCTGCGCCAGCGCATCGACCAAAACGTCGTAGCCCTTGCGGGGCACGATGGCTCCGACTGCCAGCAATTGCACGGAACCATCGGCCGAGCCCAGCGCACGCTCCGCCCGATCGGTACCGGGTTCGGCGACGCTGATGCGCGACGGCTCGACGCCGAAATCGCTGACGAGCGTTTCGCGAGTCGCGCTGCTGTTGACCACGACATGATCGGCGAGCGCCAGCGCGGCGCGCTCCGTGGCGATCAGGCGGGCGCGGTCGTCGGCGCCCAAACCGGCCTCGAGCCCAACCGGATGATGGATCAGCGCAACGAGCGGACTGCCAATGGCGCGCACCACGTCCGCGGGCATCGCCCCGAACGCCAGCCCGTCGATCATCACGACGTCGCCGTTGCGGCCGGCGTTGATCGCCGCAACCGAATCCGCGAGATCGGCCCCGGATGGAAACGGATAGGAGGCGGCGAGTTCGACATGTTCGACCGCGACGCGCATTTGCGGCAGATGAGCGATGATCTTGCGATCGTAGCCGTAGCCGCCCGTCAGGGTGCGCAAATCGCCCGGTATGGCGAAGATCACCCGCCTCATGCGGCCTTCACCGGCCCCTCGAACCAGGCCCGCGCCACATGCGATTCATGCAGCGTCACGCGGATTTTCGAGATGCCCTCGCCGCCCGGTCCCAGCGCGCCGGTGCGGGCGGCGTCCGCCATGGCGTCGAAGATGTGGCGGCTGAGAAATTCGGTCGTGGTCAGCTTGCCGGCGAATTGAGGCAGCGCGTCGAGGTTCTGGTAGTTCAGCGGCTTCAGCGTGGCTTTCAGAGCGTCGTGGGCGCGGCCGATGTCGACCACGACGGAATCCGACGTCAACTCCTCGCGGAAAAACGCGACATCGACCACGAAGGTCGCGCCGTGCAGGTTCTGCGCAGGTCCGAACAATTCGCCCTTGAACGAATGGGCGATCATGATGTGCTCGCGCACTTCGACGGCGTACATGGTTCTCTCCGGTTCAGTATCTGACGGCGGTGGCGAGGCCGGCCGCGTGCGCCGACAGAAGCGTCGGCAATTGCTCGGGCGCGTCCTCGAACGCGATTTCGTTGGTGATCAGCGCATCGAGCCGTCCGTCGGCGAGCAGTTCGATGGCCTTGGCCATGCGGCGCGCATATGTCCAGCGCGGACGCCGCGACGCCGCCACCTGTCCGACCTGCGACGACACGAGTTTCAGGCGGCGGCTGTGGAACGCCCCGCCAAGCGGCGCGGCGACAAACTGGTCGCCGTACCAGCTCAATTCGACGATGACGGATTCCATCCCGCCCAACGCCAGCGCGGTGGTGAGTCCGGCAGCCGTCGTGCTGGCGTGGAACACCACGTCGGCGTCGCCGATGCCTGCGCCGCTCGCGTCGCCCACCGGCACGAAACGAGCGCCCAGCGCCTTCACCGCCTCGGCCCGCGTCTCGTCGATGTCGACGACGCTGACGTCCGCGCCCGGCAGGCCGGCGGCCAGAAACGCCACCAGCAGGCCGATCAGCCCGCCGCCCACGATGGCGATGCGGTCGCCCGGTCCAGCGCCCGAATCCCACAGGGCGTTGAGGGCGGTCTCCATGTTGGCGGCCAGAATGGCGCGCCGCGCCGGAATATGCGCCGGCACTTCGGTGAGGGCCGACAGCGGCGCGGCGAACACCGTCTGATGCGGATGCAGGGCGAACACCGTCAGCCCCATCCATTCCGGCGGGCCTTCCTCGACCATGCCGACGGCGCAATACCCGTATTTCACCGGGAACGGGAAATCGCCCTCCTGCATGGGGGCGCGCATGCGCTCGTATTCGCTCGCCGGAATGCGGCCGCGGAACACCAGCCGTTCCGTGCCGCGGCTCAAGCCCGACCACAGCGTGCGGATCACCGCGCCGCCGCGTTCGGGTTGCGGACGACGAACCGGGCGCAGCGACACGAGGCCCGGAGCCTCGTACCAGAGCGCCCGCGCCTCCATCGAGTGCGGCTCGTCTTGCCTTTTGGTCTGCCCCGCCATAGTTCCGATCTCGAATTCCATCCGGTTAGGACAAAAGGGCCGCAACGCCAACCTGACCCGCGCCCGAGGTTCTCAATAGCAATGTCACCCGTAGCGCCGCTGTCCGGCGTCGAAGCCGATGCGCGCGGCTCCGGAGCTATCCTGTCGCCCGCCGGCCTACAACCCCGGGCGACCCTCAAACGCCGCCGCGTCGCCGTCGGACTGCTCAACGCAATCACATATCTGGGGCTGCTGCTCTGGTTGGGAAGCGTCCTGTCGGTCGATGGCTGGACTTGGGTCGACGTCACGATGTTCGCCTGCTTCGCGATCGCCGCGCCGTGGAGCGTGCTGGGCGTGTGGAACGCCATTCTGGGCGTGTGGCTACTGCATGGACGGCGCAGAGCGCTGGAGCTGGCCGCGCCCTTCGCGGGATCGGCCGATGCGTCAGCGCCGCTGCGGCAGGCGACCGCCGTGCTGATGACGCTGCGCAACGAAGACCCGGCCCGCGCCTTCGCGCGCATCGGGGTTGTGAAAAAATCCGTCGACGCCACCGGCGAGGGGGCGAAATTCGGCTGGTTCATTCTCAGCGACACCACTGATCCTGCCGTCGCGGCCGCCGAGGAAGCAGCCTTCGGGCGCTGGAAAGCCGCCAATCCCGCCGACGCCGACCGCATGGCGTATCGCCGCCGCGACAATAACGAGGGCTTCAAGGCCGGCAATGTGCGCGACTTCTGCCTGCGTTGGGGGGCGGACTACGAATTCATGCTGCCGCTCGACGCCGACAGCCTGATGACGGGCGACACGATCCTGCGGTTGGTGCGCATCGCGCAGGATTGGCCGAGGCTCGGCATCCTGCAGAGCCTCGTGGTCGGCGCGCCCTCGACCAGCGCCTTCGCGCGCATCTTCCAGTTCGGCATGCGCCACGGCATGCGGCCCTACACGATGGGCAGCGCCTATTGGGCAGGCGATTGCGGCCCGTTCTGGGGCCACAATGCGCTGGTGCGCATCGCGCCGTTCATGGCGCATTGCGATCTGCCGGTGCTGCCCGGATCGCCTCCCCTTGGCGGGCAGATCCTGTCGCACGATCAGGTCGAGGCCGTGCTGATGCGTCGCGCCGGCTACGAGGCGCGCGTGCTGCCGGAGGAATGCGGCAGCTACGAGGACAATCCGCCGACGCTGCTCGAATTCACTCGCCGCGATCTGCGCTGGTGTCAGGGCAACATGCAGTACTGGCGGCTGCTCAGCCTGCCGGGCATCGAGCCGATGAGCCGGTTTCAGCTCGTCTGGGCCATCGCGATGTTCCTCGGCCTGCCGGCGTGGACGACGATCATCGCGCTGGCGGCGGTCAAGCCGTTCGACGGCGAGGACATGAGCCGCTTCCCGGTCGTGTCGGCTGCGGCGCTCTATTGTGTGTTCCTGCTGATGTATCTCGCGCCGAAACTGGCGGGCTTTCTGGACATTGCGCTCACACGCGGCGGACTGAAACGCTACGGCGGCGGATTGCGGTTCTTCGCCGGGGCGGCGATCGAAATCCTGTTTTCGTTCCTGCTCGGCGCGGTGTCGACGTTCCGCACGACACTGTTCATGCTGGGCCTGCTGTTTGGCCGCTCGGTGATGTGGAATGGGCAGGCCCGCGACGCGCATTCGCTGTCGTTGCCGACCGCCTTCGCGGGCCTGTGGCCGCAACTGGCGTTCGGGTTCGTCGTCAACGCGCTGTTTGCGGCGACGTCGCCCGCGTTGCTCGCATGGGCGCTGCCGCTGACAGCGGGCTATGTGCTGGCGATCCCGTTCGGCATGGCGACCGCGAGTCCGTGGCTTGGCAAGAAACTCGCCGAATCACGGCTGTGCGGTCTGCCCGAAGAATTCGCGCCGCCTGCGGAAATTCTGGCGCTGGGCGAAGCGCGGCGGTCAACCCCATGACGCTGCGCACCGCATGGAGCCAGCTGAAAGGTATCGCGCGGTCGCTGCGCGTCTATCATGGCGACCGTGCGCATCATCGGGCGATGGATGCGCTCTATGCGGGGTTTCTCAAGGACGGCGACCTCGCGTTCGACATCGGCGCGCATGTGGGCGACCGCATCTCGTCGTTCCGGCGTTGCGGCGCGCGCGTCGTTGCGGCGGAGCCGCAACCGGCCTGCGCGCGCGTCATTCGCCTGCTGCACGGGCGCGACAAGGGCGTGACGCTGGTGGAAGCCGCGGTCGGCGCGCAGGCGGGATCGCTGACGCTGCGGGTCAATTCCGCCAACCCGACCGTCTCGACAGCGTCGGCCGATTTCGTGAAAGCCGCCGACGGCGCGCGCGGCTGGGAAGGCCAGACGTGGGATCGCGAGATCGTGGTTCCGGCCACGACGCTCGATGCGCTGATCGCCCGGCATGGAACGCCCGCCTTCATCAAGATCGACGTGGAAGGTTTCGAGATCGACGTGCTGAACGGGCTCTCGCAGCCGGTTCCGGCGCTGTCGTTCGAGTTCACCACGATCGCGCGCGAGGTGGCGTATCGCTGCCTCGACCGCGCGTTCGAGCTGGGTTACCGACACTTCAACGTCGCGCTCGGCGAAACGCAGGCCATGACGTTTCCGGCGCCCGCGACGCGCGACGAGATGCGAGCGTGGCTGCAGGCCCTGCCGCACGAGGCCAATTCCGGCGACATTTATGCTATGATGAGCGCCTGAAAAGTTCGTCCATCGATTCATGAAGGCGCAGATGACATTTCGACCGTTCGCCCTCGCGTTGTGCGCACTTGCGCTCGCTGCTTCGCCATTCGCCGCACGGGCGCAGACGGAGACGATCGACCCGAACCAGATCGCCGTACAGGTGCTGAACAAGACCGAGCCGGAGCTTTGCGCCGAGCGCGACAATGTCGATCTCGAATTCGTCTCGCCCGAGGTGCGGCGCTTCCGTCTGCAGGCGGTGCATCCGTCCTATATCGGAACCATCGCGGTCGACCGCTGGGCGCCGGACTTCACCGCCTGCGACATGTCGCACGATCCCAACTTCAAGGCCGACAATTCGCGGCGAGTGACGTTCTACGAGACGCCCGATCTGTGGATCACGGGCTTCACGTTTCCGGGCTTCTGGCGACCCGCCAATGTCCCGGTGCGGGTCGGCGACCGCGTCGAGCAGGGCCTGCACCTCGTGCAGGTCTGGGTGCGGCATCGCGAACGCGCCGAGGAAGTGCTGGTGTTCTATCCGCCGGACGGCTACTGGCGCGCCCGCCCGCTGCCGTTCCGCGACATGCGCTGGACCGCCTACGGATCGTCGTTCCTGATCGGGCCAGTCGAGGTGCAGCAGCGCCCTATCGTGGCGCTCAAAGAAGTTTCATTCGATCCGACGACCAAGACCTTCACGCTGCAGTTCGTACGCGGCGGACAGGCGACGATCCGCATCGACACGCTCGACGACGAGCGACAGGTGCTCGATATTTCCTACTCGGACGCGATGCCAGCCGACACGCCGTTCGCGGCGATGCGGTCCATGTACACGACTGAATTCAACGCCGACGTGGCGCGGGTCGCATGGCGCTCGCTGAAGAGCCCCGGCTGGGGCGAGTCGAACATTCTGGCGTTTCAGGGCGCGACGGCGTCTGAACTCTGGGCCGGCCGGCTGACGCCCTCAATGCACAACCTGAGCGCGCCCGACATGGTGTTCGGCAAGTTCTCGAAGCAGGCGGCACCGAAGTGACTTTCGGGCATCCGGGACGGCGCGGATGAACGCGCCGCGCGCGGGCGCCTCCTCACGCTTTGCGATCATCGACGCGGCGCGCGGCGCCGCGCTCGCGGCGATGTTCACGTACCATTTGACGTGGGATCTCGGATATTTCGGGCTGATCGACCGCGACGTTCCGATGAACCGCGGCTTCCAGCTTTATGGACACGTGATCGCGTCAAGCTTTCTGGCGCTGGTGGGCGCGAGCCTCGTGCTCGCCGCCCGCAACGGATTGCGCTGGGGGCCATATGGTCGTCGTCTGGCGATGGTCGGCGCGGCGGCAGCGTCCGTGACGGCTGCGACCTGGTACGGGTTTCCCGAAAGCTACATCTTCTTCGGCATCCTGCATATGATCGCGGTCGCCAGCATCATGGCGCTGCCGTTCCTGAACGCGCCGCTATGGCTGACGAGCGCCGTCGCGGTCGCGGTGTTCGCCGCGCCGTTCGTCGCCGCAGCGCCGATGTTCGATCAGCCGCTGTGGCAATGGAGCGGGCTCGGTCTCGATCAGCCCAACAGCAACGACTGGCGGCCGGTGTTCCCGTGGCTGGCGTTCACGCTCGCAGGCGTCGTGGCGATGAGGGCGGCGCTGGCGCATGGACTTCCGCAAACCATCGCGAACTGGACGCCGGGCGGCGCCGCGACGCGCGCGCTGGCGTGGAGCGGGCGGCATAGTCTGCTGGTCTATCTCGTCCACCAGCCCGTGTTTCTGGCGATCCTGTTCGTGGCGACGCAATTGACGCGCGCGCCCGTCGATCCGCAGGAGGCGCCGTTCCGGTCGCAATGCGAGACGCAATGCACGGGATCAGGCGGCGACGCGCTTCTGTGCGCCCGCCTGTGCGGCTGCATGGTGAAAGAGCTGCGCAGCGCCGACCTGTGGAAAATCGTGGTGACGCGGGCGCTGACGCCCGCAGAGCGCGAAAAGGTCGACGGACTGACCCGCATCTGCGCTCGTAACGCGGCGGACGCGCAACCTCAGCCCTGATCAGAGGGCCCCGTCATCAACTCCGGCCGCACCAGCGCGTCGAAGTCTTCGGCGCTGACGAAGCCGGTTCGCAACGCCTCCTCGCGCAGCGTCGAGCCATTGTGGTGCGCGGCCTTGGCGATCGCAGCGGCGCGGTCGTAGCCGATCTTTGGCGACAAAGCCGTCACCAGCATCAGCGAGCGTTCGACCAATTCGGCGACGCGCTCGCGATTCGGCTCGATGCCCTCGACGCAATGCGCGCGGAAACTTGTCGCGGCCTCGGCCAGCAGCGTCACAGATTGCAGCGCCGCGTGGGCGATGACGGGCTTGAACACGTTCAGTTCGAGATGACCCTGCGATCCCGCGAACTGGATCGTCGTCTGGTTGCCGGCAATGCGGGCGCACACCATCGTCAGCGCCTCGGCCTGCGTCGGGTTGACCTTGCCGGGCATGATGGAGGAGCCGGGCTCGTTCTCCGGCAGCGAGATTTCGCCAAAGCCCGAGCGCGGCCCGCTCGCCAGCAGGCGGATGTCGCTGGCGATCTTGAACAGGCCGGACGCGGCCGCCGCCAGCGCCCCATGGGCGAACACGATGGCGTCGTGCGAGGCCAGCGCCTCGAACTTGTTCGGCGCGGTGACGAACGGCAGGCTCGTCGTTTCCGCCATGCGGAGCGCGAAACGCTCGGCGAAGTCCGGCCTCGCGTTTAGGCCGGTGCCGACCGCCGTGCCGCCCTGCGCCAACTCCATCAACCCTGGCAATGTCAGCCGGATGCGGGCGATGGCGGACGCGACCTGCGCGGCGTAGCCGGAAAACTCCTGCCCCAGCGTCAAGGGTGTGGCGTCCTGCAGATGGGTGCGGCCGATCTTGACGATGCTGGCGAAGTCCCGGGCCTTGGCGGCCAGCGCGCCCTGCAGCGCATCGAGCGCCGGCAGCAAGCCGCGGGTCGTTTCCAGCGCCAGCGCGACGTGCATCGCAGTCGGGAAACTGTCGTTGGAGGATTGCGCCATGTTGACGTGATCGTTCGGGTGAACGGGAGATTTCGATCCCGGCGGCGAACCGAATCGCTGGTTCGCCCGGTTGGCGATCACCTCGTTGACGTTCATGTTCGACTGGGTGCCTGACCCGGTCTGATAGACCGAGAGCGGAAATTCATCGTCGAGCTTGCCGTCGACGATTTCGTGCGCGGCGCTCGCGATAGAGGCGGCGAGGGCGGGGTCGAGGTCGCCAAAGTCCCGGTTGACCTCGGCGGCCACGAGCTTGACCCGCGCCAACGCATGAATCACCGGCATCGGCATCCGCTCTCCGATGCGGAAATGCGTCAGCGACCGCTGCGTCTGGGCTCCCCAGAGCCTGTTGGATGGAACTTCGATGGGGCCGAAACTGTCAGTCTCGGTTCTCGTCTCGCCGGTCATGTGGTGTCCGCAAAAGGCCCGCCGCAACCCGTCTAAAGACGCGAACATACAGAAATGTTTCGGGAGTTTTGCGGCCCGCCGAACTTTTTTCGCACTGAGCGGAACCTTTCCGCACCTGCCGCGTTTCTGCTTGGTAGTCGCTTCCTAACAGTGGTGGATCGGAATGGACGATCAGGTCAAGAAGAAGTCGACGCGCGGCTTCGCCTCCATGGACGCCGAACGTCAACGTTCGATCGCCCGCAAGGGAGGTCAAAGCGTGCCCAAGGAGAAGCGCAGCTTCGCCATGAACCGGACGCTCGCGGCCGAGGCCGGCCGCAAGGGCGGCCAGAGCGTCAAGCCATCCCAGCGCAGCTTCGCTCAGGATCACAATCTTGCGAGCGCCGCTGGCCGCAAGGGCGGCCACGCCACGCACGGCCCGCGCGGCAACAACAACTAGGCGCGCCGCATCGGAATCGAGCCCTCGCGCCAGTCGGTGCGGGGCATTTCCTTTGCTGAACGTTTGGTTAAACTCCCCTCACCACAGGCGAGGGAGAGTTTCCGCGATGCTCAAACAGCTTGAACACAGAACCGGCCGCTGGAGCGCCATGGCGCTCAGCATCCTGACGGTCGCATGCCTGTCGGCCTCGCCGGCGCGCGCCGACGCGATCGACGGCGACTGGTGCAGCCCCGACGGCAAGCACCTGACCATCAAGGGACCCTCGATCGTGACGCCGGGCGGCGTCGCCATGTCGGGCACTTATACGCGCCACGCATTTTCCTATGTGGCGGCGGAGAAAGACCCCAATCCGGGCGTGACGATCTTCATGTCGCTGATGAACGAGACGACCGTTCAGGTGCGCGAAGGCACGCCGGTCGCGCAGCCCATCGTCTGGAAGCGCTGCGAAAACATCACCTGATTTCAGGTTTCAACACCGCTCCGATGATGAGGAGCGCCGGCGCCTGCACGTCGGCGGCGTCGACGGCGTCCGGCAATCCGGCGACAGTTGAAAGCACATGCCGTTCGCCCGGCGTCGAGGCGCGCTCGACGATGGCGGCCGGCGTATCCGGCGACAGGCCTTCGGCCATCAGGCGCTGCATCAGCGGGCGCAGGGTCCGTACCCCCATGTAAACGACGGTTGTGGCGCGAGGATCGGCGAGCGCCCGCCAGTCCAGATCGTCCGGAAGCTTGCCGTTGCGGGCGTGCGCGGTGATGAATTGCAGCCGTCGCGCCCGCTCCCGCTCGGTTAGCGAACGCCCCAGATACGCGGCCGCCGCCGCCCCGGAGGTGACGCCCGGTACGATCTCGACCGGAATTCCAGCCGCGTTGAGAGCGTCGACTTCCTCGGTGGCGCGGCCGAAAATTCCGGGATCGCCGCCCTTGAGCCGCACCACATGCTTTCCGTCGCGCGCGTGGGCGATCAGCATCGCGGTGATGTCTTCCTGCGTGCAGGAGGGCTTGTAGCCGCGCTTGCCGACCGACAGTTTCAACGCCTCGCGCCGCGCCATCGCCACAACGCCCGCAGACACGAGATCGTCGAACAACACCACATCGGCCGATTGCAGGGCGCGCACGGCTTTCAGGGTCAGCAATTCCGGATCGCCCGGCCCGGCGCCGACGAGCGCGACGCGGCCAATCCCGCCAGCGCCCGCTGTTTGCGTCGCCGCGCCCATCATGGCGTCGAGGTCGGACTGCGCAGGCTCGCGCGCCGGTTCGAGGAGCGCACGAGCGGCAAAGAACTCCCACGCGCGGCGACGAGCGCGAAAGTCGAGCTTGTGGGCCGCTACGGCAGGCCGCCACGCCTTCGCGGCGCGCGCCCATGCCCGGAAACCGTTCGGCAGCAGGGTTTCGATGCGCGCCCGCAGCGCTTGCCCGAACACCGGCGCGCCGCCATCCGTCGAAATTCCGATCACCAGCGGCGAGCGCTCCACGATGGCTCCGAACTGGAAGTCGCTGTGAGCGGGCTTGTCGACGATATTGTGCGGAACGGCCGCCGCGCGGGCGGCGGCGCGAAACGCCTCGATCTCGGCGTCCGCCTCGATGTCGGCGATGGCGATCGCCGCGCCGTCAAGGTCCGCAGGCGTCCAGTGGCGGTCGATGATCGCCACATTCGGCGTTTGCGCGGCGATCTGGCGAAGTTTCTCGCCCGATTCTTCGGAGAACACCCGCACAACGGCGCCGGCGGCGGCGATCAATTCCGCCTTCCAGGCCGCCGCGTCCGAACCGCCGATCACCACGGCCTGTTTGCCGGCGAGCTTGAAGAACACCGGCAGCGAGGCGATCGGATTCAGCCGCGCGGGCGGGGCTTCGTCGGGCATTCGGGCCTTTGGTTCATCGGTCATGGATCGTCATGCGCAAGCGCGCCGTCAGTCGTCATACGCCACATAGGCGAAACGCGGATCGGCCGGCGTTCCCTCCAGCGCGCCGCCGTCGCGGCCGGGCCGCCAGCACACGACATCCTCAATCTTGCGGGCGAGTTCGAAGTCGCGCTCGGAAATTCCGCCGACGTCATGCGTCGACAGCGCGACCTCGACCTTGTCCCACGAGACCGAGAGGTCTGGATGATGCCAAGCGGCTTCCGCCAGATGAGCGACCGAATTGGCCACCATCATCGAGCCTTTCCAGCCATGCGTGCGGTAGAGGCGGCGCAATGCGCCATTCACGAAACGCCAGCGCGGCTGATCGGCCAGCCGCGCGGCGATTTCCGGGTCGGTCAGGGCTTTCAGCGCCGGCATGTCGCATTCCTAAGGTACGAAGGATGGAAGCAGCGGTCGGCGCGGAATTTTTCCGCCCTTACTGCTTCTTCCCCTTGGCGTCGAACTGCTTGAGATAGGCGAGCAGATTGTTGACTTCGTTCTCGTTGTTGATGCCCGCGAAGGCCATCTTGGTGCCGGGGATCTTGGCGCGCGGGTTCTTGATGTAGACCTTGAAGGTATCGTCATCCCACGTCAGGCCCGAGTTCTTGTTCGCGTCCGAGTACGAATAATTGTCGTACGTGCCTGCCTTGCGGCCGATGATGCCGTTGAGCACCGGGCCGACGCTGTTGATCGCTTCCTCGCCCATCTGGTGGCAGGGCTTGCACTTCAGGAACGAACGTTCGCCGGCGGCGAGGTCCTGCGCGGAGGCCGGGGCCGAGGCGCACATGGCGAGCATCAGGGAGGCGAGCAGCGACAACTTCAGATTCATGAGCTTTTCCTTCAGGGGCCAGCCTCGGACGATGCATGGTCCGGCCGGATATCGTTGAGAGTCGTCCGCGCAACTGCCTCGGAACACGTTCGATCATATGTGAAAGCGCCTAACGAAAACAACCCCGCAACCATGGCCTATGCGGCGGCCGACGGGGGCTCGCGGCGTTCGGCTTCCTCCTCGCGGCGCACGGTCTCGATGTAGGCCGTCAGGGTGCGGCTGGCGTTGTCGAATTGCTCGCCAAGCTCACGCATGTGGTCGACGCCGTTGCGGACCAGATCGTCTTCGGCGATCTCGCGCCACGCCAGACAGGTCGAGTAAATGCTGCGCGCCCCGACGTTGGCGGCGCTGCTGCGCAGCGCATGGGCCTGATCGCGGAACAGGCCGACGTCGCCCGTCGCCATGGAGTGCGACAGGTTGCGCAGCGCCGCCGCGCCATCCGCTACGAACTGGTTGACGATGTCGCGGACGAAATCCGCGCCGCCAAGTTTCTCAAGATCGCGCAGGGCGCGCAAATCCACCGGCTGAGCCGCCGGTTCGGCTTCCAGCGCATGGGCTTTCGCGTCGGCGGCTTCGGCCAAAATGCGGGCGAGTTCGGAAAACTCGACCGGGCGCGGCAGGCGGGCGTCCAGCCCCGACAGCCAGTCCGCATCGTCTTCGCGCGCCGCCCCGAGGCCCACAAGCCGGGTCGCCGGACGCTCGACCGCATCGGCCAGATGTTTTGCGCCCGCAAGAGACGCGTCGAGCAGCACCGTGTCGAAGGGCGTCGCCGCGCCCGACAGGGCTTCGAGCTCCGCGACCGTATCGACTGCCACCGTGGGGACGAACCCGCATCGCTGCGCGACGCGCGACAGCAGAAAGGCGCCCGCGCGGCTGGCGTCGACGATCAACACCGAGCCGCGCGAGGTTTCAGGCGTCCGCGGAACGGGCGTCGAGATGACCGGAGCCATAAGCGGCGCCCTGGGGGGGG
>CANJEY010000072.1 GCA_947472615.1 Beijerinckiaceae bacterium | reverse complement strand
TTGAAGCCGGAAGGCTTCCTGACCCGCGACTCGCGCGTCGTCGAACGCAAGAAGTACGGCAAGAAGAAAGCCCGCCGCAGCTTCCAGTTCTCGAAGCGCTGATTTTCGTCTGGCGTTCGCCGGATGCATCAACAAGATCAAAAGCCGCCAGCGATGGCGGCTTTTGTCGTTTTGGCATGCGTTTATGGATGGTCTGCGCTTCCGCGGATCGCCATGACGCCGCGTCATCATGCTTTCGATTCAGCCTTTATTTTCGCTGATTTTCTTACAATTCGACGTAATTCCTCCGTCGCATGTGATTTTACGCGAATTTAATGTTCAAATTCTAGAAGCGCCGATCGGTATTGTCGGACACCTCTTCATATGCGCCAGCCTGCAACATCATCGCTCGTAACGCGCAACGACGGCGCGGCGCGGCTGACGCCGAAATGGCTCGTGCGGTTGGGGCCGTACGGCAACGCGATTCTCGGTCTGTCGGCGCTCGTCCTGCTCTGGCTCGGCGTCTATCATTTCACCGAGCAGCAGCGTGCGCACACGCTCGAGGGCGCGCATCAGAACGCGTCCAATCTGGCGCGCACGTTCGAGGAGAACATCATCCGGTCGATCCGCAGCGTCGACCAGACGCTGCTCTATGTGCGCGACCTCTATGCGTATGACGCGTCACGCTTCGATCTGTCGACGTGGGAGAAGAACCAGCAATTCCTCACCGGCCTGACGATTCAGGTGGCGATCATCAATGCGCGCGGCGTGATGATGATGAGCAATATTCCGGGCTCCGTGCCGGGCGTCGATCTCACCGATCGCGAACACTTCCGCTTCCATGTGGATCGCGAAACCGACGATCTGTTCATCAGCAAGCCGGTGCTGGGCCGCGTCAGCAACAAGTGGACGATCCAGCTGACCCGCAAGATCATTCAGCCCGACGGCAGCTTTGGCGGCGTGGTCGTTGTGTCGCTCGATCCGGCCTATCTCTCCGACTTCTATCGTTCGATCGACATCGGCGAGCAGGGATCGATCACGCTGGTCGGCCGCGACGGAATCGTGCGCGCGCGCGCCGCCAGGACGCCGAGCGATGTGGCGCAGTCCATTCTCGAAAGCCCGTTATTTGATCAGCTGAAGCAGGCAGAAATTGGCTCCTACATTTCGCCGAGCCGGATCGACAATGTGGAGCGTCTGTTCGTCTACCGGGCTGTGCGCGAATTTCCGCTCGTCGTCGTTGTCGGACTTTCGATGGATGAAGTGTTCGCGAGTTTTCACAAGGAGTCGACGACAACTTATGTTCTCGCGGGTCTTTTGAGCCTGTGGCTTCTGTGCGTCACGGGCCTGATCTCGATCTATCAGCGCGCGCTTGGCCGTGCCGTGAGAGAGGCCGAAGCCGGCACGCGCGCCCGCTCGCAATTCCTCGCGACGATGAGCCATGAAATTCGCACACCGATGAACGCGATCATCGGCATGATCGACGTGCTCCAGGACAGTCGCCTCGACGCCACGATGCGATCCTATGTGCAGACGATGCGCGACGCCGCCGATCATCTGCTCAAGATTCTCAACGACATTCTGGATTTCTCAAAGCTCGACGCTGGCCTCTTCGAAGTCGAACAGATCGCCTTCGAGCCGCAACAGATGGTCGAGAGCGTGGTGGCGCTGGCGCGCCGCGCGGCGGACGAAAAGGGCATCGCGGTCGAGCAGACGATCGCTGCCGACCTGCCGCCGCAACTGATCGGCGATCCCGCGCGCGTGCGTCAGATCGTCACCAATCTGCTGAGCAACGCGATCAAGTTCACCCAGCAGGGTTCGATCAAAATTTCTATGCGCTTCGTGCGTCGCGCGGATGGCGCCGGATATCTGCACATCGGCGTCGCCGACACCGGCATCGGGATTGCGCCCGAGGCCATTCCGCAATTGTTTCAGGAGTTCTCGCAGCTCGACGGTTCGATCGCGCGTCGCTTTGGCGGAACAGGCCTCGGTCTTGCGATCTCCAAGCGTCTGGCGGAGCGCATGGGTGGAACGATCACGGTCGACAGCGTACTGGGCGCCGGCACGAGCTTTGAATTGAGCGTGCCGATGGCGATTGCCGAACCGGCGAAGCAGGAGACGCCGCCCGAGCCTTCGGTCGTCGCCGCGACGCAGAGCCGTCCGCGCTATGACGTTCTTGTCGTCGACGACGATCCGACCAATCGACTCGTCGCCTCGCTGTCGCTCGAACGCCTCGGCCTCACCCCGAAGGTCGTCAGCAACGGACAGGAGGCGATCGACGAATGGAGCGCCGCCGATTATCGCGTCATCCTGATGGACGTGATGATGCCCGAAATGGATGGACTCACGGCCACGCGCAAGATTCGAGAGATGTCCAACGGGCGTCAGCAGCCCGTGGTGATCGCCCTGACGGCCAATGCGTTCGCGGGCGATCGTGAAATTTGTCTCGAAGCCGGCATGGATGATTTCATCTCGAAGCCCGTGACGCTGGTGGCGCTGCGCGCCAAGCTGATCGAGGAACACCTGCGGCCGCAGTCCGGCGATGACGAGACGCAGTTCGACCCCGCAAAACTCGAAGATTTGCGCAAGGATCTAGGCGACGGGGCGACAGACATTCTGCGAACATTCGGCGCCACGATCGCCGATCGCCGAAGCCGTCTCGACGCCGCGATGGAGTCCACGAAAATCGAGAGCGTGGCGCGCGAAGCGCACAGCCTGAAGAGCGCCGCCGCCGTGCTGGGTTTCGCGGCGCTCGCATCCTGCGCCGAGCAGGTCGAGCGCGCCGCGAAGCAGTCGCATTCGGACATGCTCGATCACGGGCTACGGCGTCTGCGCGAATTGATGGAAGCGGCCGACATCCGCATCAGGGTGTTACAGCAGCCCGACGCGCGCGCGGCGTGATCGGCTCAGGCGCGCTTCAGGGCGCGCCGCGCAGATCGACGATCTCGATCCAGTTCGGGTTTCCACCCGTGGCGCATTCGGCGAATTTGTGCAGTCGACCGCTATCGGGTTCGATCGCGTAACACGACACGCGATTGGATTTCTGTCCGGCGCAATAGAGATGACGGCCGTCCGGCGCGATGGCGAATCCCCGCGGCGAATCTTCCGTGTCGATGTGGCTGAGCAATTCGAGATCGCCGCCGTTCTCCGAGACGCGCAGCGTTGCGATCGTGTTGGCCTGACGGGCCGTCGCGTAGACAAAACGTCCATCGGGCGTGACATAAATGTCGGCGGCCGACACGGTCGATTTGCCGGGCGGCAGTGGCCAGACGTCGACGATTCCGCGCTTCGACAGCAGGCCTGTCGCGGACTCGTAGTCGAAGATCCAGATCGTTCCGTCGAGTTCGTTGAGCAGATAGACAAACGCGCCATTGGGGTGAAACACGAAATGACGCGGGCCGGAGTTTGCGGCGACGCTGACAAAAGGCGCATCGTTCGCGGACAGCAAGCCGCGTTGCGAATCGAACCGCCATTGATACATCTTGTCGCCGCCGAGACTGGCTGACAGCGCGAAACGATTCCGGGCGTCGATCAGAATGGAATGCGACTTCGGGTCCGTGGCGATCGCCTGATGCGGCGGCGCGATCTCGCCGCCGTCGCCGATGCGATTGATGGCGATCCTGTCGCCCTGATACGACGCGCTGAACAGGAAGCGTCCCGTGCGATCCATCGACAGGAAGCACGTATTGTCCGCCAGCGCTCCGTCGTCGCGATAATCGAGCGCGCCGCTGTGCGGGTCGATCGCGAAGCGGCAGACGCGCCACGGCTCGCGGCGGATCGCGACGTACAGACTGCATTTGTCGGGTGACACTGTCATCGGCAGCGAGTAGCAGGGCTCACGTGCGCCGGGAATTGCGGATACGCCGATGGGCGTCAGCAGCCCGCTCTGCGGATCGACGCTGAAAGCGCTGATGTCAGGTCCGTCGGCGTTGCCGATATAAAGATAGGTGGCGTTCGTCATTGGCTTCATCCCGTGGTCCGTCGCATGATCCGCCCGATTGTGCTCAAGTCAATCGCCATTGGCATTCGCCGCGCGGATGACTAAGCTCGGCCCAACGAAGATGGCGAAACCAACGCGAGGAAACGATGAGGAAGCGACTGCTGGGCGTTGGCCTGCTGGCTGGTCTGTGCGCATCGGCGATTTCAGGCGCAGAGGCGCAGACGCCGCCGAATTTCTATCAGGGCAAGACCCTCAAGATCATGATCGGCTACGGGCCGGGCTCGGGCTATGATTTCTACGCGCGCGTGCTGTCGCATCACATCGCGAAACACATTCCCGGAGCGCCCAACGTCATCGTCGAATACATGCCGGGCGCGGCCAGCCTGACGATGATGAACCATCTCTACAATGTGGCTGAGCGCGACGGTGCGGTGATCGGTCTGCCTGAGCGCAGCCTCATCGTCGAACCGCTGTACGGCAATGCGCTGGCGAGATTCGACGCCGCGAAATTCTCGTGGCTCGGCAGCATGAGCAAGACGACGGCGCTCTGCTTCACATGGCACACGAGCGGCGTGAACGCGTTCGACGATGCGCGCGAAAAGAAGGTCATCGTCGGGTCGACCGGCGCGTCGTCGCCGACCACCATTTATCCGCGTCTGCTGAACAAGCTGTTCGGCACGAAGTTCGAGCCGCTGATCGGCTATCCGGACAGCGGCGCCATCGGCATCGCGATGGAGAACGGCGAGCTGCAGGGCTATTGCGGCTTTACGCTGGCGGCGATCAAGTCGGCGCGGCCGGACTGGCTGTCGCAGAAGAAGATCAACATCCTCGCGCAGCTTTCCATTCGCGGCTCGCGCGAATTGCCGGATGCGCCTGTCGTCATCGACATGGCGAAGGACGACACGACGCGGCAGGCGCTGACGCTGGCGTTCGCTGATCAGCAGATCGGCTTTGCGGTGGCCGGCCCGCCGGGCGTTCCTGCCGATCGGCTGGCGATCCTGCGCAAGGCGTTCGAGTCCGCGATGGAAGACGTGCAATTGCGCGAGGAGGCGAAGAAGCTGTCTGTCGATCTCGTCGAACCTGCGGGGCACGAGGCCGTCGAGCAATTGATCCGCCAGATCTACGCGACGCCAAAGTCCATCGTGGATATGGAGCGAACGATCCGTAGTCAGTGATGCGCATTCGTGGCGTAGCCGTAACGACAATCGTGAAGGCCGCGACGTGTCCGGTCTCTTGACCCGATCGGTAAAGCTCTCCAAACAGCCAGCCCGGACAGAATGCCGCATCAGCAGGACTCGCGCCCATGAACCGCATCGCCACCGATCCCTTCCTGCCGCCGGAGCGTCTTCTGCTGGGTCCCGGCCCGTCGCCGGTCGCGCCGGAAGTGCTGGCCGCGCTCGCCCATCACACGATCGGCCATCTCGACCCCGCCTTCATCCGGCTGATGGACGAGCTGAAGGGGATGATGCAGGCCGCCTTCAACACGACCAACGAGGCGACGCTTGCCGTCGCCGGGCCCGGCAGCGTCGGCATGGACGCCGCCGTGCTCAATCTCGCGGAGCCAGGCGACAAGATTCTGATCGCCCGCAACGGCGTGTTCGGCATGCGCATGAGCGAAGTCGCCTCGCGCGGCGGGGCTGTGGTGGTGCCGGTCGATTTCGAATGGGGCAAGCCGGTCGATCCGGCCGTCGTGGATGCGGCGCTCGAGGCCAACCCGGGCGTCAAGATCGTCGCCTTCGTGCATGCGGAAACCTCGACCGGCGTTCTGTCGGACGCGGGCGCCATCGCGGCGGTCGCCGAGAAGCACGGCGCGCTGACGATCATGGACGCGGTGACGTCGCTCGGCGGCGTGCCGGTTCTGGTCAACGAATGGGGCGTCGACGCAGTCTATTCCGGCACGCAGAAGTGCCTGAGCTGCCCGCCCGGCCTGTCGCCTGTTTCATTCAGCCCGCGCGCCATCGCGCATATCAAGGCCCGCAAGACGAAGGTCTTGTCGTGGTTCCTCGATGTGACGCAGGTGATGTCCTACTGGGGCGGTGAGGGCGCGCGCGCGTATCATCACACCGCGCCGATCAACAGCCTGTATGGTCTGCACGAAGCGCTGCGCAGGCTGATGATCGAGGGCCTCGAATACAGCTTCGCCCGGCATCGTCAGGCGCATCTGCATCTGGTCGACGGGCTGGCCAAGATGGGGATCGACTTCCTAGTCGACGAAAAGTACCGGCTGCCGCAGTTGAACGCGGTGCTGATTCCGGCCGGGGTCAACGACGCGGCGGTTCGCTCTTCCCTGTTGAACGACCACAACATCGAGATCGGCGCGGGACTTGGTCCGCTCGCCGGCAAGGTGTGGCGCATCGGCCTGATGGGCGAAGGCGCGCGCATCCAGCATGTCGACCGTCTGCTCGGCTCGCTCAAAATCGTACTGGCCTCGCAAACGGCGTGATCGCGCCGCATTCCGCGCACGTTTCTCCCTGACAAACCGTCCCGGATCCCGGCCGCGCTGACGATGCCCGTCAGTGCGGCGCGGGATTTTTGACGCTTTCATGGTCGATTAACCAAAATACCAGAAAGCTTTCAGGGTCGGTCTCTGGATGGCGAAGTCAACTCGCTGCGACGTCCGCGATCGCGTGTGCGTGCTGTTGTCGTTGCGAGAGTTTGCGTGATGAGAAGTCATTCGACGGACTGGAACGGGGTCGTGTATGTCGGCCGCCCGGTCCGCAAGCCCCGCAGATTGCGGAAGGCGCTGTTCACCTTCGTCATCGGCGGCGCACTGGTTGCGGTGGCGGGCCATCTGGTCGGCAAGGCGCCGGAGCAGAGCGCTGCGCGTCCGACATCGGGCACGCGGCTCAATCTGGCGGCTGTGCTGGTCGAAACGCCGATGAAGTCGACGCCGCGCGCCGACGGCGCGACGCCGCACCGGGGCAATCAAGCCTTTTCGGACCTCGTGTTCGGCGCGCCCGTCCACACGCAGGCGTTCGAAAAGGTCGACGCGACGCCAAACAGCGTTCTGGCGAGCCTCGCGCCCACTACGCCTGAAATTCCCGTGCCGCCGATTAATCCCGGTCGCGCCCGCGAGCCGTCGCGCGCCGATGCGGCGACCGCCACGCCGAAGTCTCTGCCGACGACGCAGACCGCGAAGCGTCCGCAGACCACGCAGGTCGCCAAGGCCGAGCCGGCGAAAGACGATCGCAATTTCTTCCAGAAGCTGTTCGGCCAGCCTTCGGCCGCAGAGGGTGAGACGCTCGCCTATGCGCGGCCGGACGATGGCGGCGCGCTTGACGTCCTGCGCCGGTTCGATCAATCGGCCCCGAAAGCGCCGGTCGGCGACCGCACTGCTGTCTACGACATCTCCGCGAAAACCGTTTATCTGCCGAGCGGCAAGAGGCTCGAAGCGCATTCCGGGCTCGGGCCGATGATGGACGATCCGAAATCGTACAAGACGAGGATGCGCGGCGTCACGCCGCCGAACGTCTACAATCTGACGATGCGCGAGAAGCTGTTCCACGGCGTCGAGGCGATCAGGCTCAATCCGGTGGACGAGAGCAAGATGCACGGCCGCGACGGCATGCTGGCGCATACTTACATGCTCGGGCCGCGCGGGGATTCCAACGGATGCGTTTCGTTCCGCGACTATCCGGAGTTTCTGGCAGCCTTCAAACGCGGCGAGATCAGGCGGCTCGTGGTGGTGACCAGCGTTTCGACAATGCTGGCGAGCAACGGCTCGATTCCGGGCGGCTGATCTCTGCTATCGGGCTGCGCACGCGAGCCCTGCGGCGAGCCTCGATCGGACCCTGAATGATACCGTGGCAACATCTCGACAGCGCGCGCGTGCCAGGCGATCCGGCGGAACTGCGGCTGATGAAGCGGGGCGCGGAATTTTCCATCCGTCTCGGCCAGAACGAATTGATGAACAGCAGGCTCAGCGGCTCCGAGGAAGCGTTGGCGACGCTGACGTGCGAGCGGCTCGCCGCCCATCGCGCGCCTGTCTTGCTCATCGGCGGGCTTGGCATGGGGTTCACGCTGCGGGCTGCGCTCGCTGTTCTTCCGGCCAACGCGAAGGTCGTCGTGTCGGAACTGGTGCCGGCCGTCGTGGCGTGGGCGCGCGGGCCGATGGCGGAGATGCACGCCGGCAGTCTCGACGATCCGCGTGTCGAAATCCGCGAGCAGGACGTCGGCCGCATCATTCGCGATGCGCGCTCCGCCTATGACGCGATCCTTCTCGATGTCGACAATGGCCCGGAGGCGCTGACGCATCGCATGAACGACGGGCTTTACGGCCATGGCGGGCTGGCGGCGGCCCATAGCGCCCTGAAGCCGCGCGGCGTGCTGGCCGTCTGGTCCTGCGCGCCCGACGACAGGTTCGCCAGGCGTTTGCGGGACGGGCGGTTCGAGGTCGAGGAAAAGCGCGTGCGCGCCAACCGGGGACGCAGCGGGGCGCGCCACGTGATATGGTTGGCGAGCAGAACGGTTCGGGACAGGCCGCATGACTGATCGGGAACAGGTGCTGGCCGCCAATGCGGCGTTCTACGCGGCGTTCGCGGCGCGCGATTTCGCCGCTATGAGCCGTCTATGGGCGGAGGACGCGACCTGCATCCATCCGGGCTGGCCGGCGCTGGTGGGGCGGACGCCCGTGCTGGACTCTTATCAGGGCCTTCTGTCCAATCCGGCGCAGGTGAAAATCGAGCACAGCCACGAAATCGTTCTGATCTTCGAGAACGAAGCCCGCGTGCTGTGCGTCGAAACCGTCGGCGGCGGGGCGTTGGCGGCGACCAATATGTTCCGCCGCATCGACGGGGCGTGGCTGCTGACGCATCATCAGGCGAGCCCGCTGGCGATGAATTTCGCCCGTGAGGAGCGGCCGCCAAAGTCGCGGCTGAACTGACCGCCTTCGCGGCTTCTATTTCAGACTTTCGCATTCTTTTGTCGGCAGGGTGCCTGTCTTGAAGCCGCCCGATTGCGCGGTCAGTCTGCGCGTCGTTCAGCACGGGAGCATTGCATGACGATCTTGTGGTCCGTTCGGGCGCCATCCATCGCGTTCGCCGCCCTGTTTGCCGGTCCGGCGCTGGCGCTTGACAGTTTCACGCTGGAAAATGTGAAGATCGAAGGCCGCGAGATCATGGCGATCCTGCCGCGCGTCGAGTTCACGGATACGAATATCAACCGTGACGATGCGGCGAAGCTTTTCTCGCCGCTTGTCTCGCTCGACGATCGCGTCGCGTTGATCAAGAAGCTGTCGGCGGCGCGGATCGCCATTCCCGAAGCGCAGATTTCCGGCAAGAATGGCGGCGCGATCGCGCGCGGCTTCGTGGCCGCCAACGTCGACGCCGGCAAGGTCAAACGCTTCGATTTTGCCGGGCTCGACGGGACGTTCATCATTCCTGACGCCGGCGAGGGAAACGTGAAGGTGCGGCCGCTGTCGGCCGAAGATGCCGACTATTCGGGCGCGATCGCCGCCATGCAGTCGGGCGATGCGCGCAGTGTGACGGGCCGCCTCGCGAGCCTGACATGGGCCGGTTTCGAGGCTGCCTTTCCCGACAAGCTGACCGCGAAAGATGCGCCGGGCGGCAATATGGTCCACGTCGATCTGGGGTCGGTGACGCATGTGGGAACCTATGACGGCGACGTGCCGCTGAAGGGCTCGTTCGTGATGAAGAATCTCGTCATCACGCCGCCCAAGGCCTCCAGGTTCAGCCAGCAGCTTGTCGCCTTCGGGTATGACAAACTTGATCTCGGGTTCACGGCGGCGGGCGTCTACGATCCGGCGGCGAAGACCTACGCGCTGGACGATTTCACGCTGTCGGGCGCGGGCGCGGGGACGATCGGCCTGCGCGGCACGGTTCTGGGGCTTGAGAAGAGCGCCTTTCTGGGGAACGGTTCGGCGCGCATGACGGCGCTCACCAACGGCGAAGTCGCCAGCCTGGGGATCAAGTTCGTCAACAACGGCCTAGTCGACAAGGCGATCGCCTTCTATGGAAAGATGCAGAACAGGTCGCCCGATCAGGTGAAGTCGGAAATCGCCACCATCGTCACCGCGATCGCGCCGAATTTCCTCGGCGGCTCCGAGGCGTCGAAGAAGATCGCCGCGGCGGTCGCCAAATTCGTCGCCAATCCCGCAAGCATCGCGCTCGCCATGACGGCGCGCGGCGCGCCGGTGCGATTTACTGATCTGTGGGGCATTCGCGATCCGGAAGCGTTCCTCGCCCGCATGGACGTCGACGCCATCGCCAACCAGTAGAGCTTGATAAGCGCCTGCGCCGTCGCAATATCTGCCGTATGAGCGCGAACCCGACCGTCATCGACAATCCCATCGTCGGCCCGCTGCGCGGCGGTTCGCACGAGCCCACTTTTGCGGGTGCGCCTTCGTTCATGCGGCGACGGCTGACGAAGGATCTTACCGGCGCGGACGTCGCGATCTGGGGCGTGCCGTTCGACGCCGCGACCTCAAACCGTCCTGGCGCGCGCTTCGGGCCGGCCGCGATCCGCCGCGCGTCGGCGATCTTTGATGGCGATCCGCAATATCCGTCGCGGCGCGACCCGTTCGCCGCTCTCACCATGATCGACTGCGGCGACTGCTTCTTCGAATACGAGCGCCTGTCGCATGCGCCGGGCGAAATCGAAGCGCAGGCGCGCCAGATCGTCGATGCGGGCGTGCATCTGATTTCGCTCGGCGGCGATCATTTCGTGACGCTGCCGCTGTTGCGCGCCCACGCGGCCAGACATGGTCCGCTGGCGCTTGTGCAGTTCGACGCGCATCAGGACACGTGGGACGATGACGGCACGAAGATTTCGCACGGCACGTTTGTAACGCGCGCCGTCGCGGAAGGGCTGATCGATCCGGCGCGCTCGATTCAGGTCGGCGTCCGCACGGTCGCCCCGCAGGATTACGGCATCGAGATCGTCGACGCGGAGGACTGCCACGCGCTTGGTGGCGGCGGCATGGCGGCGCGCATCCGCGCCCGCGTCGGGCCGGGGCCGGCCTATCTGACGTTCGACATCGACGCGCTTGATCCGGCCTTCGCGCCCGGCACCGGCACGCCCGTCGCGGGCGGGCTGACGTCGGCGCAAGCGCTGCAAGCCGTCTGGGGCGTCGCGGATCTCGACTGGCGCGGCATGGACGTGGTGGAAGTGTCGCCGGCCTACGATCACGCCGATGTCACCGCCATCGCGGCCGCCACGATCGTCCAGCGCTACGTGCAGATTCTGGCCCGGCGCCAGACGCGGGGCTGATGCGCCGCCGCGATGCTGCACTGCAGTCGCGACCGTGCCATAAGGGCGCCGAAACCAGCCCGGACCCCCGATTTCCATGATTCGACTCGAGAACATCACCAAGCAGAACGGCCGCCAGATCCTGTTCATCGAAGCGTCGGCGGCGCTCCAGAAAGGCGAGAAGATCGGCCTCGTCGGTCCCAACGGAGCGGGCAAGACGACGCTGTTTCGCATGATCACCGGGCAGGAATTGCCCGACGCGGGGCAGGTGTCGATCGATCGCGGCGTCACCATCGGGTATTTCAGCCAGGATGTCGGCGAAATGTCCGGCCGCAGCGCCGCCGCCGAAGTCATGGACGGCGCAGGGCCGGTGAGCGAGGTCGCGGCCGAATTGCGCGATCTCGAAACCGCCATGGCCGATCCTGACCGTCTCGACGAAATGGACCAGATCATTGAGCGCTACGGCGAAGTGCAGGGGCGTTTCGAGGAGCTGGGCGGTTATGCGCTCGAAGGCAAGGCGCGCGAAGTGCTCGCCGGCCTCAGCTTCAGTCAGGAAATGATGGACAACGACGTCGGCGCGCTGTCGGGCGGCTGGAAGATGCGCGTCGCGCTCGCCCGCATCCTGCTGATGCGCCCGGACGTGATGCTGCTCGACGAACCGAGCAACCATCTCGATCTCGAAAGCCTCATCTGGCTCGAAGAGTTTCTGAAAGGCTACGAGGGCGCGCTGCTGATGACCTCGCACGATCGCGAGTTCATGAACCGCATCGTCAACAAGATCATCGAAATCGACGGCGGATCGCTGACGACCTATTCGGGCGATTACGAATTCTACGAGCAGCAGCGCGCGCAGAACGAGAAGCAGCAGCAGGCGCAATTCGAGCGGCAGCAGGCGATGCTCGCCAAGGAGATCAAGTTCATCGAGACGTTCAAGGCGCGCGCTTCGCACGCCGCGCAGGTGCAGAGCCGGGTCAAGAAGCTCGAAAAGATCGACCGCGTCGAGCCGCCGAAGCGCCGCCAGACGGTGGTGTTTGAGTTTCCGCCCGCGCCCCGGTCGGGCGAGGATGTGGTGAGCCTGTCGGGCGTACACAAAAGCTACGGCTCGCGCAGCATCTACGAGGGCCTCGACTTTCAGGTGCGCCGGCGCGAGCGCTGGTGCGTGATGGGCGTCAACGGCGCGGGCAAGTCGACGCTGCTGAAACTCGTCACCGGCTCGGCGGAGCCGGACGCCGGCAGAGTTGCTGTCGGCGGCAGCGTGAAACTGGGCTACTTCGCCCAGCACGCGATGGAGGTGCTCGACGGCGACCGCACCGTTTTCCAGTCGCTGGAAGATTCGTTTCCGCAGGCCGGGCAGGGCTCGTTGCGCGCGCTTGCAGGCTGTTTCGGGTTCTCTGGCGACGACGTCGAGAAGAAGTGCCGCGTGCTGTCGGGCGGCGAGAAGGCGCGGCTGGTGATGGCCAAGATGCTCTACGATCCGCCGAACTTCCTTGTCCTCGACGAGCCGACGAACCATCTCGACATGGCCACGAAGGAAATGCTGATCACGGCGCTTTCACAATATGAGGGCGCCATGCTGTTCGTCTCGCACGACCGGCATTTTCTGGCGGCGCTGTCGAACCGCGTGCTCGAACTGACGCCCGACGGCGTGCACACATACGGCGGCGGCTACACCGAATACGTCGCCCGCACCGGACAGGAAGCGCCTGGCCTACACAGCTGAGGTTCGCGCCCGCCGCCATTTCTTGACAGGGCGGGAGACGTGCGCCAATTCCACGGGCGCACGAGGACGAACATGACCGCGAAAATCTTCATCGACGGCGAATCCGGCACGACGGGGCTCGAAATTCGCGAGCGCCTCGCGGCGCGCCGCGACGTCGAGCTGGTCAGCATCGCGCCTGAGAAGCGCAAGGACGTCGAGGCCAAGAAGGCGCTGCTGGCTGGCGTCGATCTGGCGATCCTGTGCCTGCCGGACGACGCCGCCAAGGAAACAGTGGCGCTGGTCGAGTCGCTGGGCGGCAAGGGCCCGCGCGTGCTCGACGCCTCCACGGCGCACCGCGTCGCGCCCGGCTGGGTCTATGGCTTCGCCGAACTGGCGGCCGGACAGGGCGCACGGATCGCGGCAGCCAAATACGTCGCCAATCCGGGCTGCTACGCCACGGGCGCGATCGCCCTGTTGCGGCCGCTGGTGGATGCGGGCCTGCTGACGCCGCAGTCGCCGGTGATGATCAATGCCGTGTCGGGCTACAGCGGCGGCGGCAAGTCGATGATCGAGGCGTATCAGAGCGGGGCCGCGCCGGACTTCGAGCTTTATGCGCTCGGGCTCGAACACAAGCACATGGCCGAAATTCAGGCCTATGCGCGGCTGAAGCGCCGCGCGCTGTTCGTGCCGTCGGTGGCTAATTTCTTCAAGGGCATGTTGGTCAGCATTCCGCTCTATCTCGACGATCTGCCCGGAAAGCCCGATGCGCCGGCGCTGGAAGCGGCGTTGCGCGCGCATTATGCAGTTGGGGCGTTCGTGCGCGTCGCGGCCACGGAGGGCGAGCGGCTGGAAGCACAGTCGCTCAACGACACCAATGACATGGAGCTGCGCGTCTATTCCAACGCGAAGCACCGTCAGGCCGTGCTGGTCGCCAAACTCGACAATCTCGGCAAGGGCGCGTCCGGCGCAGCAGTGCAGAATCTGGAATTGATGCTGGGGCTGTAAGCGCCCCAGCAAACTCGCCAGCTCAGCCCTTCTTCCACGCCACGACGCGGTTGGCCTGACGGCCGAGGCCTTCGATGCCGAGCGACATCGTGTCGCCGGCCTTCAGGAAGTTCGGCGGCGTGCGGCCCATCGCGACGCCGGGCGGCGTGCCTGTGGTGATGATGTCGCCGGGATCGAGCGTCATGAACTGCGAAATGTAGTGCACCAGATAGCGGATGCCGAAGATCATCGTTTTCGTATTGCCGGTCTGCTGACGCTCGCCGTTTACATCGAGCCACATGTCGAGGTTCTGCACATCGGCGATTTCGTCGGGCGTGACGAGATAGGGGCCGATCGGCCCGAAGGTGGGCGCGCTCTTTCCCTTTACCCACTGGCCTGAACGCTC
>CANJEY010000071.1 GCA_947472615.1 Beijerinckiaceae bacterium | reverse complement strand
TCGACGAGCGGACCGTCGACGTCCATGTGGGCCGTCTGCGCAAGGCCGTGACGCGGGGCCGTGAGCGCGACCCGATCCGCACGGTGCGGGGATCGGGATATTCGTTCGACGAGACGTTCGGCAGGCCGTAAGCGGCCTCAGCCGGCGCGCTGCATCCGGCGCTCACGGTCGCGGCGGCGATCCTGAGCGGGCTGGTAGGCGACGCGCGAGTGATAGGTGCAATAGGACTCGCCGATCGTCGACTTGCCGCCGCAATAGCGGAATTCCGAAGTCGACGGATCGCCGAGCGGCCAGCGGCACATGGCCTCTTTCAGCTCCATGATCGTGACCCGCTCGGACATCGGGATCAGCACTTCCTCGAGCGGCTTGGGGGCCGGCGCCTCGTGGATCCGGGGCGCGAAGGCCAGCGCCGTATTGCCGCGGACCATCGGGCCGCTCGATCGCGGCGGGGATGAGGAGCTGCGCGGCGCGCGCGCCTGCGGGCGCGGACGCGGCTGCGACTGGGCCGGCGTCTTGACCCGGCCCGAGAGACCGAGGCGATGCACCTTGCCGATCACCGCGTTGCGGGTGATGCCGTTGGCGAGCTCGCCGGCGATCTGGCTGGCGCTCATGCCTTCGAGCCACATTTTCTTCAGAAGTTCAACGCGTTCGTCGTTCCAGGACATTGATGTCCTCCAGATTGGGTCCGCCGAGAATCCCTATGGCTCCGCGCGCCGGAAAATCCGGCGTCGTTCAACGCGTTACGCTTCAGGATAGGTCCGCCGCACGAGATGTCGTAGCCGACAGGCAGGAAACTACACTAGGGGTTGAATCAGGCGCAAGAGTCCGAAATGCAACACTGGCGTTTTCAACAACCGATAGATGGGGATTTCCACCGCATATTTGCAGGCCCAACCTGGCGGCGACCTCGGCAATTTCCCGTCAACGCTGCATTTCGTTGACCGGAAAGCGATTCAATTCTACATTGGACTCTCTGCCGCAGCCGCTCCTCACGGGGCGGCGCTTTGATTTTCAAGACCTTGCTGGCCTTCAAGCTCTGGAGCCAAAAGTGACATCGCCGCTTCTGCCGACCTATGCGCGGATCGATCTCGCGTTCGAGAGAGGCGAAGGCGCCTGGCTCGAAGCCTCCGGCGGCCAGCGCTTTCTCGATTTCGGCGGCGGCATCGCGGTCGCCTCGCTGGGTTATGCACACCCGCATCTTTTGCAGGCCCTTGTCGAACAGGGCCAGAAGATCTGGCACACCTCAAACCTGTTCCGCATCCCGGAAGGCGAAAGACTGGCGCAACGCCTTGTCGATGCGAGCTTCGCGGACGTCGTGTTCTTCACCAATTCCGGCGCGGAAGCGCTGGAATGCGCCATCAAGATGGCCCGCAAGTATCAGGCCGCCAACGGCCACCCCGACCGTTTCCGGATGATCACCTTCGAGGGCGCGTTCCACGGCCGCACGCTGGCGACGATCGCGGCCGGCGGCAACAAGAAGTATCTGGACGGCTTCGGTCCGCCGGTTGATGGCTTCGATCAGGTTCCGTTGAATGATCTGGAAGCCGTGAAGGCGGCGCTGCGTCCCGAGACCGGCGCCATCCTGATCGAGCCCATTCAGGGCGAAGGGGGCATCAAGGTCTGCGAGCCGTCCTTCTTGCGCGCCCTGCGCGAACTGTGCGACGAGCGCGGCATGCTGCTGGTGTTCGACGAGGTGCAGTCCGGCGTCGGCCGCACCGGCAAGCTGTTCGCCTACGAACTTTACGGCGTGAAGCCCGACATCATGTCGATCGCCAAGGGCATCGGCGGCGGCTTCCCGCTGGGCGCGTGCCTCGCCACGACCGAAGCCGCGAAGGGCATGACGCTCGGCACCCACGGCACGACGTTCGGCGGCAATCCGCTGGCGATGGCGATCGGCAACGCGGTTCTGGACGTGGTGCTCGCGCCGGGTTTCATCGACAATGTCGGCCGCATCGGCCTGCTGCTGAAGCAGAAGCTCGCGGCGCTGCAGGATCAGCATCCCGGAGTCGTGGCGGAAGTCCGTGGCGAGGGTCTGATGCTCGGCGTGCGGCTGAATGAGAAGGTCGCCAATTCCGATTTCGCCGCCCGCGCCCGCGAGGCGGGACTGCTGGTGATCCCGGCGCTCGACAATGTCGTACGCCTGTTGCCGCCGCTTGTTATCGGCGAACCGGAAGCGACGGAAGCCGTCGCGCGTCTCGACAAGGCCTGCGTGGCGTCCGAGGCGGCGCTGGCGGCCCAGAAGAAAGTCGAAGCATGAGCACCTTGCAGAAGGGCGCGCCGCGCCATTTTCTCGACCTGACCGACATCGCGGGCGACGAACTCCGCCGCATTCTGGATCTCGCCTCCGCGATCAAGTCGAAGCGCCGCAAGGGCGAACTCGCCGCCGTGAAGCCCCTCACGGGCAAGACGCTGGCGATGATCTTCGACAAACCCTCGACCCGCACCCGCGTCTCATTCGACGTCGGCATGCGCGAACTGGGCGGCGAAACGATCATGCTCACCGGCGCTGAAATGCAGCTCGGCCGCGGGGAGACGATCGCCGACACGGCGCGGGTCCTGTCACGCTATGTGGACGCGATCATGATCCGCATCCTCGACCACGAGGATATGCGCGAACTGGCCGAATACGCCTCTGTGCCGGTCATCAACGGACTGACCAAGCGCTCGCATCCGTGTCAGGTAATGGCGGACGTGATGACGTTCGAGGAACACAAGGGTCCGATCAAGGGGCGCACCGTGGCTTGGTCTGGCGACGCCAACAATGTGCTGGCGAGCTGGGTGCATGCGGCGCAGCGCTTCGGCTTCACCATGAACATCGCCTCGCCGCCCGAACTCGCGCCGGCCAGGAGCCTGATGGATTGGGTGAAGCAGAGCGGCGCGGATGTGCGCGTGATGGTCGACCCCTACGAGGCCGTCGACGGCGCCGACGCGATCGTGTCGGATTGCTGGGTGTCGATGGGCGACGAGGAAGAATCCCGACACCGCCACAACATCCTGTCGCGATATCAGGTCAACACGAAGCTGATGTCCGCGGCCAACAAGGGCGCGATCTTCATGCATTGCCTGCCGGCCCATCGCGGCGAGGAGGTCACCGACGAGGTGATCGACGGCCCGAACTCGGTTGTGTTCGATGAAGCCGAGAACAGGCTGCACGCCCAGAAGGGCATTCTGGCCTGGTCCTTGGGGGTCGCCTCCGCATGACGGACGGGTCGCCGGCGGCGCGTCCGGTTTCCGATATCGGTCAGGACGACACGGCGCTGCCGTTCGCGGTGGAGCCGCTCGACCTGCGCGGCCGCGTCGTGCGGCTCGGACCGGCGCTCGATGTCATCATCCGGCAGCATGGTTATCCGGAACCCGTCGCGCGCCTCGTGGGCGAAGCGGCGGCGCTGACAACGCTGCTTGGAACGTCGCTGAAATTCGACGGCCGCTTCCAGCTACAGACGCGCTCAGATGGAGTCGTCGACATGCTGGTCGTCGACTTTGAAGCGCCCGACCGGCTGCGGGCGCTCGCGCGGTTCGACAAGGATCGTCTTGAGGCGGAGACAGCCTCCGGTCGCATCAGCAGCGCGGCGCTGCTGGGAACAGGCCATCTGGCGCTGACCATCGATCAGGGGACGGAAGCTTCGCGCTATCAGGGCGTGGTGGCGCTGGAAGGGCAGGGCCTCGAAGAGGCGGCGCATCAATATTTCCGCCAGTCCGAGCAGATTCCGACGCTGGTGCGGCTCGTGGTGGCCGAAAACGTCACCGGCGCCGGCAAGGCGTGGCGCGCAGGCGGACTGCTGGTGCAATTCCTGCCAGATTCGCCCGAGCGCCGCCGTCAGGCCGATCTCGATCCGGGCGATGCGCCGTCGGGCGCGGCCGCGTCCGCCGCCGAGGACGATGCCTGGACCGAGGCGAAAGTGCTCACCGCCACGGTCGAGGATCACGAACTGGTGGACCCGACGCTGTCCAGCGAGCGTCTGCTGTACCGGCTGTTCCATGAGCGCGGCGTGAAGGTTTTCGAGTCCCGCGCCCTTCGCCATCAATGTCGCTGCTCGCGCGCCCGCATGGACGCCATGTTGCGCAGCTTCACCCCGCAGGAACGCCGCGACATGACAGGCGACGACGGACGCATCGACGTCACCTGCGAATTCTGCTCGACCCATCACGATTTCGATCCGGCTGAATTCGGCGAACAGTAACGGGCGAATCCGGTTGCGCGGGCGGCGCAGGCTCTGTCATGCTGCGATTCTCGTTTCACGTGCGGGGGCAGTGACTTGGCGATCCAGTTCTACGATCTTGCCGGCGGCGACATCAACGTGCGGTTCAGTCCGAACTGTTGGCGCACCCGCATGGCGCTGCTGCACAAGGGCCTGCCGTTCGACGACATTCCGCTGCGGTTCGTCGACAAGGAGCCGATCGCGTTCTCGGGACAGAAGCTCCTGCCGGTGATCCGCGACGTCAATGGACGTGCGGTCAACGACAGCTGGGACATCGCGGTCTATCTCGACGCCGCCTACCCGGACAAGCCGCGCCTGTTCGAGACCGCGCAGTCCATGGCGTTGTGCAACGTGCTGCGCTTCTGGGTGCAGAACAGTGTGCATCGCGTGCTTCAGCGCATGATCATCGTCGATATTCACGATGCGCTTGACCAGAAGGACAAGGCTTACTTTCGCTCATCGCGCGAGGCGCGGCTCGGCATGACGCTCGAAGAGTTCCGCGTCGCGCCGGTCGATGGCGTGGCGGAACTCAAGAACGCGCTCGCGCCGGCGCGCGACGCCCTGCAATACCAGCCGTTCCTGTCCGGGCCGACGCCGGCGTTCGCCGATTATCTCCTGTTCGGCGCGTTCATGTGGCCGCGCGGCGTGTCGCCGATCAAGCTGCTGGAGCGCGGCGATCCGGTGTATGCGTGGCGCGAACGTATGCTCGATCTCTTCGACGGCGCGGCGCGCAAATCGCCCGGCCGTGGCGTCTGAACGGAGGCTCACATGATCGAAGTCCATTTCTGGCCGACCTCGAACGGTCACAAGGTCACGATCTTCCTTGAGGAGGCGGGCGTTCCATACGAGTTCCATCCGGTGAACATCGCCAAGGGTGAGCAGTTCCGGCCGGAATTCCTGAAGATTTCGCCCAACAACCGCATGCCGGCCATCGTCCACCGCACGCCCGCCGACGGCGGCGCGCCGATCTCGGTGTTCGAATCCGGCGCGATCCTGCTCTATCTGGCCGAAAAGACCGGCCGCTTTCTGCCAAATGACGTGCGCGGCCGCGCCGCCGTCACGGAATGGATGTTCTGGCAGGTCGGCGGACTTGGGCCGATGGCGGGCCAGCGCAATCATTTCCTCAATTCCGCGCCCGAACAGATCCCGTATGCGATCAAGCGCTATACGGACGAAACCAATCGTCTGCTCGGCGTCATGGACCGGCGGCTGAAGGATCATGCGTTTCTGGCTGACGAATATTCGATCGCCGACATGATGTCCTATCCGTGGGTGAATTCCTCGACGCGCCACGGCGATCCCTTCGCCGAGTTCGCACATCTGAAGCGCTGGTACGAGACCATCAAGGCGCGCCCGGCGGTGGTCGAAGCCTATCGCAAGGGCGGCGTCTACACGAACCCGCCCGAGGTGACCGCGGCAGGCAAGAAAATTCTCTACGGCCAGACGGCGTCCAGCATCCGTCAGCAGACCGGCGGCTGAAGCGGCGCGATTTCCGGCGTCGCGCCAGCGGGCCGCGTTGACAGCCGCTGGCTTTTGACCAAGGGTCGAGCCGCTTTGCGCGGATGCGCGCACGGCGCATCGTCACGGAAACGCAGGCCCGATCCGCAGGCGCGAACGCCCGGACAGGCCGAGGGGAACGCTCATGCGACAGACGTTCTGGGCCCTGATCGGCCTCGCGGCCGCCACGACGGCGTCGCCTGCCGCCGATCTCGTGAAACTCGAAATCGGCATCAGCGGCGCGGCCACCGACGTCGGCTTCTTCATCGCCGACAAGAAGGGCTACTTCCGGCAGGAAGGCATCGACGCCCACATGACGAATTTCGACACGGCGGCCAAGATGGTCGCGCCGCTCGGCGCGGGCCAACTCGATATCGGCGGCGGCGGACCCTCCGTGGGCCTCTACAACGCGATTGCCCGCGGCATCGACATCAAGATCGTCGCCGACAAGGGCGCGACGCCGGCCGGCCACGGCTTCCAGCCGCTCATGGTGCGCAAGGATCTGATCGACAGCGGGCGCTTCAAGTCGCTCGCCGATTTGAAGGGCCTCAAGGTCGCCATCAGCGCGCCCGGCAGTGGTTCGTCGACCACGCTCAACGAAGCGGCCAAGAAGGGCGGCGTGCGCTACGAGGACATCGAGAAGATGTATCTGGCGTTCCCGCAGCAGGTTCTGGCGCTCTCCAACAAGGCGATCGACGCATCGTTCACCACCGAACCCAACGCTACTGAAGCCGAGAAGCGCGGCGTCGCGGTGCGCTTCATGGGCGACGACATCATCTACCCGAACCATCAGGTCGCGGTGATCCTCTATGCGGGCTCGTTCATCAAGAGCAAGCCGCAGGCGGCCAAGAACTTCATGCGCGCCTACATCCGGGCGCTGCGCGACTACAACGACGCGCTGAGGGACGGCAAGCTCGCTGGTCCGAAAGCCGACGAGGTGATCGCGATCCTCACCGAATACACCAACATCAAGGACGCCTCTGTCTATCGCGCCATCACCGCGCACGGCAGCAATCCCGATGGCTTCGTCAACATGCCGACCCTCGCGACCGACCTTGATTTCTTCAAGGCGACCGGAGATATCGAGGGCAAGGTGACGATCGAGCAGGTCGTCGACAATTCCTTTGCAGAGGCCGTCGTCAAGGAACTCGGCCCCTACAAGCCCCCGTCCGCAAGGTAAGACATGAACGGTCAGGCGTTGAAGAGCGCGCCCGCGAAAGCGGACGATGTGAAGATCAGGCTGCGCGGCCTGTCGAAGACGTTCGAGACCCGCAAGGGTCCGTTCGTGGCGATCGACAATCTGACGCTGGATATTCCGGCTGGATGTTTCTTCATGATCGTCGGGCCTTCCGGCTGTGGCAAGACGACCCTGCTGCGCATTCTGGCAGGGCTCGACAAACACACGTCCGGCACGCTCGAAATCGCGAAACCGGCGGACTCGAGCCGGCCTGGCAATTCGATGGTGTTTCAGGGCGACTCGCTGTTCCCGTGGATGACGGTCTGGGAAAACGCCTCCTACGGGCTGCGCATGCGCAACCGCCCGCAGAAGGAGATCAAGGACGTCGTCGGTCACTATCTGATGCGCACGGGCCTGTCGAAATTCACCGACCTTTATCCGCATCAATTGTCGGGCGGCATGCGCCAGCGCGTGTCCATCGCTCGCGCTTTCGCCAACGATCCCGACATCCTGCTGATGGACGAACCGTTCTCGGCGCTCGACGAACAGAATAAAGTGCTGTTGCAGGAAGAGCTGCTGCGCATCTGGGAAGAGACGCGCAAGACCGTGATGTTCATCACCCATTCGGTCGACGAAGCCGTGACGCTTGGCGATCGTATCATGGTGATGACGGCGCATCCGGGCCGCGCCAAGGCCATGGTCGACGTGCCGTTCCCGCGTCCGCGCAGCGTGCTGGAATTGCGTGCGCAGCCCGAATACGGCGAGTTTGTCTACAATATCTGGGGCTATCTGCGCGAGGAAGTGCATCGCGCCCGGTCGCAGGACGAAGGAAGCTCGACATGACCGACGTGGTGCAACAGCCCGTTCATCCGGCGCGCGCGCGCATGTCGCTCAGCCAGAGCAATCTCGAGCGCATCATCAACATCGTCTCGCCGCTCGGCCTGCTGCTGGCCTGGGAACTGGCGGCGCGGTTCGGCTGGATCGACGTGCGGTTCTTCCCGGCGCCGTCGAAGATTTTCGTGACGCTGATGAACCTCGTCGAATCCGGCGCGCTGTGGCGGCATCTGTCGGCCTCGATGCAGCGCCTGTTCTGGGGCTTCATCTTCGGCGGCGTGCCGGCGCTGCTGCTCGGCATCGGCATGGGCCTCAACCGCACACTGCGCGCGGTGTTCGATCCCATCGTGTCGGCGACCTATCCGATTCCGAAGAGCGCCATCCTGCCGCTGATGCTGCTGATCTTCGGCCTCGGCGAAGCCTCCAAAATCGTCATGGTGGCGGTCGGCATCTTCTATCCCATCCTGATCAACACGGTCGCGGGCGTGCTGGAGATCAACAAGATCTACTTCGACGTGAGCCACAACTTCGGCGCGCGCGGCTGGCAGGTGTTCCGCACCGTGGCCTTCCCGGGCGCGCTGCCGCTGATCATGACCGGCGTGAAGCTCGGCGTCGGCATGGGGTTGATCCTGATTTCGCTGGCCGAGATGGTCGGGGCGAAATCCGGCCTCGGCTATATGATGTGGAACGCGTGGGAAATCCTGTCGGTCGAGACGATGTATGTCGGCCTGCTGGTGATCGCCGCGCTCGGCATCGTGTTCACCCTCATCCTGACGGAGATCGAGCGGCTGATCGTGCCGTGGAAGATCGCTCGGTGACGGCAGCGCCCGCGGCCGATCCACACGCGGGCTACGCAGCCTTCGGGCATCGCGATTTTCGCTGTCACGCGGCGTTCCGGTTGCTGTCGGGACTGGCGACGCAAATCCAGAACGTCGGCGTCGGCTGGTACGTCTATTCGGAGACGAAGAGCGCGTGGGCGCTGGGCTTCGTCGGGCTCGCCAGCTTCTTTCCGGCGGCGCTCTTCGCGCTGTGGATTGGCCACGTCGCCGACAATTATAACCGCCGCAACATCGTGGCGCTGTCGTTTCTGGCCAGCGCGGTCTGCGCCGTGGGTCTGGCGGTGATTGCCGGCCTGGGGGTGACGGAGACCTGGCCGGTCTATGTCTGCATGTTCGTCGCCGGCGCGGGCCGCGCGTTCGGCAATCCGGCCGCCAACGCCCTCACGCCGCTGCTCGTGCCGCGCGAACACTTCGCTAACGCCATCACCTGGTATTCGATCGCGCAGCAGATCGCCACGATCTCCGGTCCGGCCATCGGCGGACTGCTGTACGTGTTCGGCCCTGACGTTGTGTTCGGCGCGGCGGCTCTGGCGTTCGCGGCCTCCAGCATCTGCGAATTCATGATCCGCAGGCCGCTGGGACGAGGCGACCGCGCGCGCGAACCCGTGAACTGGAAGACCTTGGCTGCCGGCCTGCGCTTCATCTGGTCGCGCTCCGAACTGTTCGGGGCGATCTCGCTCGATCTCGTCGCGGTTCTGTTCGGCGGCGCGACGGCGCTGCTGCCGATCATCGCGCAGGATGTGCTGCATACCGGCCCGCTTGGCCTCGGCCTGCTGCGGTCGAGTCCCGCAGTAGGCGCGCTGATCATGGCGGTCGTGCTGACGCGCTTTCCGCTGCGCTCTGCGGTCGGCAAGAAGATGCTGCTGGCCGTGGGGGTTTTCGGCGCTGCGATCGTCGGCTTCGGCCTGTCGACATGGATGCCGCTGTCGATGGCGTTTCTGGTGCTGATGGGGGCGGCCAATTCGGTCAGCGTCGTGGTGCGTCACACGATGGTGCAGATCGAGACGCCGGACGAAATGCGCGGCCGGGTCGCGGCGGTGAATTCGATTTTCACCGGCACGTCGAACGATCTCGGCGATTTCGAATCCGGCGTCACCGCCGCCATGTTCGGCGCCGTGCCGGCCGTGGTGCTGGGCGGCGTCATCACCGTGGCGCTCGCGGGCCTGTGGGCGTGGATGTTCCCGGCGATCCGCAACCGCGACACCCTGTTGCGATAGGGGCCTCAGAGCGCCGGCGTATCGTGCGAATGTTCGTGGTCGTGATCGCCGTGGCGATGCCGCGCGCCTTCCTGCCGGATCGGCACGAGATTGATCTGCCCGAAGCGCACGCCGCGTTCGGCGATCGTCGCCTCCGCGATGCGCCGCACTGCGTCGGTGCGGCCGCGGAACATCGTCACTTCCATGCAGTGCCGATGATCGAGCCGTGTGCGGGTCGATGAAATCGTGATGTCGTGATGTTCGTGCTGCGCGCGGTCGAGCCGCATGGCGAGATCGCGGCCATCGTAATCGTACACATACGACACGGCCGCCACGCAATGATCGGTCGTCGGGCCGGTGTCGGTTCGCATCAGGGCGTCGCGCACAAGGTCGCGCATCGCTTCCGAGCGATTGGAGTAACCGCGCTTGGCCATATAGGCGTCGATCGCCTCGGCCATATTGTCGTCGAGGCTGATGGTGAGCCGCTGCATCGGGCTTCTCCGGGTTCGGAAGCAGCCTGTCTTATCAGGCGTGGGCGGTCGGCGAAACCGCCTTGCCGGGTAGACCGCGCGCGGCCTGCGCCAGAAACGTGATCGCGTAGGGCGCAAACGAGCGCGCCACGCACAGGCGGAATGTCTGCGGAGCCCGCCGCCACAACAGGACGCCACACTTGCCCAGCAGCGTGCGAACGCACATGCCGGGCGGAAACGCGCCGTCATGCAGGTCGAGCGGCACGCCTGCGTTGAGCAGCAACGCCGCCGAGAGGCCAGAAACGTCGAAGACAAGGTCGCGATCCGAGACCTCGACGAGCGAATGGGCATGGGGGGCAAGCCCGGCGCGCAGGGCGGAGTCGATGTTCGCGGCGTCTCGCTCGGTGACGATCATCCACTCGTCCGGGCCGAGCCAGAGCGCGGCGCGGCCGGGGCTCTCAACCGCCCGGCAGGAAGACGTTGGCAGGCTTAACCCCAAAGCAGCCTCGACAGCGTTGGCGGCCGCCGCGTCCCCGCGAAACGAGAAAGCGCGAGAAGCGGGCGGCTCCGAAATCGTGGTTCCATCTGGAAGATGAAGCGGAATGGTCTCAGCCATCAAGCCTGCTCCCCGATGGATCGTAGAAAACCGGGGCGCCGACCTCGACCGCCAGCATTCCCGTCGTCGCCGTCGCATACAGAGTGTCGCCCAAGCGGGCGCGGCCGTTCTCGACGAGCGCCAGCGCAATCGTACGCCCAAGCGTCGGGCTCCGGCGCGCCGTGGTGACATGACCCAGCGCATGCGCCCCGATGGCGGGTCGCGGCGATGGCACAATCTGCGAGCCTTCCTCAAGGACGGCGGCGGGGTCGCGGGTCAGCAGCCCGACGAGTTGCGGCCGATCTGGACGCGCGAGATGCGGCAGCGTCAGCGAGCGCTTGCCGATGAAATCGGGTTTGGCGCGGCCGATCATGCGCCCGTAGCCGAGATCGTCCGGCGTCGTCGATCCGTCCGTCTCCTGCCCGACGATGATGTAACCCTTCTCGGCCCGCAGCACGTCGAGCGCTTCAAGACCGTAGGCGCAGCCGCCGACGGCCTCGACGCGCTGCGTCAGCGCCTCCCAGATCCGCGGCCCCGCCCCGGACGGGACGTTGATTTCGAAACCGCATTCGCCTGTGAAACTGGCGCGGAACAGCCGCAGTGGCGCGTCCAGGATCTGGCCCTCGCGCAGGCTCATGTGCGGCGCCTCGCCGGCTGAAACATCGACGCCTTCGATCAACGGCGCGACGATCTCGCGCGCGCGCGGCCCCTGTACGGCGAACGTCGCCCATTGCTCGGTGACGTCCGTCAGCCAGACGCGCAGATCGGTGAACTCCGTCTGCCGAAAGTCCTCCATGTGGGCGAGAACATGCGCGAGTCCGCCCGACGTGGTCGTCACATGAAAGCGATGGGCGTCGAGCCGCCCGACGATGCCGTCGTCCATCACGAAACCGTTCTCGCCCAGCATCAGCGCATAGCGGCAGCGCCCGATCACCAGCTTCGAGACATCGTTCACATACATGCGGTCGAGAAATTCCAGCGCGTCGGGACCAGCGACCTCGATCTTGCCGAGCGTCGAAGCGTCGAACACGCCGACACATTCTCGCACCGTGCGGCACTCGCGTGTGACAGCCGCTTCCAGCTTCTCGCCATCGCGCGGAAATGCGCTGGCGCGCTTCCATTGGCCGGCGTCCTCGAAGATGGCACCGCGCCGCAAAGCCCATTCGTGCGAGGGCGTGTGGCGCACCGGCTCATACAGGTCGCCGCGCGCCGGTCCCGCGAGAGCCCCGAACGTGACGGGCGTGTAGGGCTGACGAAACGTCGTCAGACCGACCTCGGACATGGCGCGGCCCATTTCGCGCGCCGCGATGTCCAGCGCGTTCATGTTCGACGTCTTGCCCTGATCGGTCGCCATGCCGGTCGTTGTGTATCGCTTGATGTGCTCGACGGACCGGAAGCCTTCGCGCACCGCGAGCGCGATGTCGGCGGACGTCACGTCATTCTGGAAATCCACGAAGGCTTTCGGGTGCGGCGCGCTTGTGGGCGTATGAGCTTGCTGTCTTACGAAGGAGGGGCGTTCGTCCACAAGGGGCGCGGCGGATGCGCTTGTCGGAAACCCGCTCGCCGTCGCGGCGTCACGCCCTGCCGCCTGTCCCTCTGCGATCGCCGCCGCGAGACCGAACGATCCGTTGCACGCGCCTGCGCAAGAAATGTCTGGCGGCAGCGCGCCGGGCGCGAAGGCCTGCAACGCATCGTCGAATCGAAGCGCGCCGCGCGCCTGCGACAGCAGATGCACAGACGGCGTCCAGCCGCCGCTCATCAGCAGCGCATCGCACGCGACTGTCTGCATGGTTCCATCGCGCATCCGCAGCCTCACTGACGCAACGCGACGGCGGCCTGACGTTGCGACGATTTCTGCGGCACGTGAGATGTTGAGGCCTGCAACGCGCGCCTCTTCGACCATGGAGAACTCATGCGAATCGCGCAGATCGGCGATCAGCGCGATGTGTGCGCCCGCCCGTTGCAGATCGAGCGCAGCCGCATAGGCGCTGTCATGCGCGGCTGCGACCACGATGCGCCGCCCCACCAGCACGCCGTGGCGATGCGCATAGACGCGCGCCGCGTCGGCCAGCATCACGCCGGGCCGGTCGTCGCCGGGGAACACCAACGGACGTTCGTGTGCGCCTGTCGCCAGCACGATGCGGCGCGCCCGCACCTGCCACAGCCGTTCGCGCGGCGGGTTGCCGGGCTCCGCCAGATGATCGCTGACGCGCTCGACGATGCCGATGAAGTTCTGCGCATGCATGCCGAAGGCCGTACTGCGCGGCAGCAGCCGCACATCCGGCATCGCCCGCAGGCTTTCGATCTGCCGCGCCGCCCACTCCGTCGCCGGCGTGTCGTCGATACGCGCCTGCGGCTCCGCCAGCAGCGAACCGCCGAACGCGTTCTGTTCGTCGCACAGCATGACGCGTGCGCCGGCGCATCCAGCCTTCACGGCGGCCGCAAGTCCCGCTGCGCCTGCCCCGATCACCAGCACGTCGCAATGCGCATACTGCTGCGCATAGAAATCCGGATCGGGGTCGCGCGGCGCCTGTCCGAGTCCGGCGGCGCGGCGGATCAGTGGTTCATAAAAATGCCGCCACGCGGCGGGCGGCCACATGAAGGTCTTGTAGTAGAAACCCGCCGGCAAGAGCCGCGACGCAAGGCCGGCTGCGGCTCCGAGATCGAACACCAGCGACGGCCATCGGTTCTGGCTGTGCGCCGCGAGCCCCTCGTAAAGCTCCACCTGCGTTGCGCGCAGATTGGGCGTTACGCGCCCACAGCCGCGATCAATCGTGACGAGCGCGTTCGGCTCTTCCGAGCCTGCCGACAGGATGCCACGCGGGCGGTGATATTTGAACGAGCGCCCGACCAGATGCACGCCGTTGGCGAGCAGCGCCGAGGCCAGCGTATCGCCCGCGCGGCCTTCATACGTCTTGCCGTCGAACGTGAAGCGCAAGGCAGCGCTGCGCGCGTCGCCGATGCGAAAGGCCTGCGTCATGCGCCGCCCTCCTCGGGGGATCGCTCGCCGGGCCGCCATGTCGCCAGCACGCGATCGCTCACGGTGTCGCGCAGGCAGTTGAAGAAGCGGCCGCAACCGTGCAGATGCCGCCAGCGTTCGGCGTGGCGGCCTTTCGGGTTGGTCCGATTGTAGAGATAATCCGTCCACTCCGCGTCCGTGGCGCGCGCCGGATCGGGACGCTCGATCAGCGCTTCGCCTCCGTATCGGAATTCGGTCTCCGGGCGATCCATCTCGCAAAACGGGCAGCGGATCAGCAACATCAGTGCGACACCGCCGCTGCGGTCGATTCATCCACCAGTCGCCCCGACGAGAAACGATCCAGCCCGAAGGGCGCGACGATCGGATGCGGTTCGCCGTGGGCCAGCGTGTGCGCGAACAAATGACCGGAGCAGGGAGTCGCCTTGAATCCGCCCGTGCCCCAGCCACAATTCAGAAACAGGCCCGGAACAGGCGTCGGGCCGATGATCGGCGAACGGTCAGGCGTCACGTCAACGACGCCGCCCCACGAGCGCAGCATTCGCAGCCGTCGCACCACGGGAAACAATTCGCACAGCGCGTCGAGCGTCGCGGAAGTGACGTGCAGCGCGCCGCGTTGG
>CANJEY010000070.1 GCA_947472615.1 Beijerinckiaceae bacterium | reverse complement strand
CCCGCATTCGCGTGAAAACGTTCAGCGCCATCTCGCAGGGCTTCCGGACGAGGCGCGCCTGCGGCTCGTGCGCACCAACGCGATCGCGCTGTTCCGTCTCGACCAGTAACGACCGAAAGCCGCGCCCATCGCGGGCGCGGCTAATCTACTTCCTCGCCCGGATTCGCCCGAACGATGAACACGGATTCCCGCAAGCGGACTGGCCCGTTGCGGGATATACGCGTCCTTGAATTCGCCGGCCTCGGCCCCGCGCCATTCGCCGCCATGATGCTGTCGGATCTCGGCGCCGATGTGGTGCGGCTCTCGCGCCCGGCCGGCCGCGAACGCAAACATGATGCGACGACGCGCGGCCGCACGTCGTTCGAGATGGACCTCAAGGCTCCGCAGAATATTGACGCCGTTCTGTCGCTCGCGCGTCGCGCCGACGTGCTGATCGAAGGCTTCCGACCCGGCGTGATGGAGCGGCTCGGGCTCGGTCCGGCCCCGCTTCTCGCGCACAATCCCAAGCTGGTTTATGCGCGCATGACCGGATGGGGCCAGACAGGACCGCTTGCCCACAGCGGCGGCCACGACATCAATTACATCAGCCTCACCGGCGCGCTCGACGCGATCGGCGACAAGCGCGGGCCCGTCATTCCGCTCAATCTCGTCGGCGATTATGGCGGCGGCGCGCTCTATCTGGTGACGGGCGTGCTCGCCGGCATTATCGAAGCGAAGACGACCGGCAGAGGCCAGGTCGTCGATTGCGCCATCTGCGACGGCACCGCCTCGCTGATGTCGCTGTTCTACACGCTGCTGGCGAACAATCAGGTCGCGCCACGCGGTGAAAATCACCTCGATGGCGGCGCGCATTTCTACGCGGCTTACGAATGCGCCGATGGAAAGTTTATCTCCGTGGGCGCGGGCGAACCGAAATTCTACGCCGCCTTCCGCGAGGGTTTCGGTCTGACGGATGCGGCGTTCGACGAGCAACGCAATCACCACAGATGGCCGGAACTGAAGGCCCGCACGGCGGCCGTCGTCCGCACCAGAACGCGCGATGAATGGATGAATGTCTTCGCCGGAACGGACGCCTGCGTGACGCCGGTGCTGTCGATGGCGGAAGCCCCCTCGCATCCGCATCTTCGCGCGCGCGAAACATTCGTGAATGTGGACGGCGCGCCGCAACCGGCCCCCGCGCCACGGTTTTCCGCGACGCCGTCGTCGATCCAGCCGTCGCGCAAACTGACGTCCCTCGACGAATTGCAGGCCTGCTGGACAAGCTGACGCCGCCGCTTGCCAAACGCCGGTCGTGCAGGCAGATTCGACGCCACTAGGGAGGCGGCCGCGATCCGACGCGCCTGACCGACTGTCATTCAAGTACGATGCGCAGACATCGCACTTGCGGGAGCCCGGGGACGCCATGCGCATCACTTTACGTCGCGTGCTTTGTTTCGCACTTGCGTGGTCTGCGGCCAGTGTGGGCTGCCGCGCGCAGGCGGACGCGATATCGGATTTCTATTCCTCGCATCCGGTCACCTTCGTGGTCGGCTTTCCGCCCTCTGGCGGCTATGACGCTAGCGCACGCGTGCTGGCCGCCCACATCCGCAAGCACATCCCCGGAACGCCCAACACGATCGTGCAGAACATGCCGGGCGCCGGCAGTCTCGTGGCCGCCAACAACGTCTACAACACGCTGCCGCGCGACGGCACCGTGATCGGCATTTTCGCCGACGCCGCGCCGCTCGCGCCTTTGTGGAAGATCAAGGGCGCGCTGTATGACGCCACCGCCGTCAACTGGCTGGGCGCCATCGCCAGCCGCGGCACCGGCATCGGCTATGTGCGCCACGACTCGCCGATCAAGTCCATCGAGGATGCCCGCCGTCGCGAAGTCGTTGTCGGCGCGACAGGCCCCAATGATTCGAGCTCGATTTATCCGCGCCTGCTCAACGAACTGACGGGCACAAAATTCCGCATCGTGCAGGGCTATCGCGGCGGCCCCGAGGTCGATCTGGCCATCGAGCGCGGCGAACTCGACGGACGCCTCGGCACGTCATGGCTGTTCCTCAATCACGACAGGCCTGACTGGGTGAAGACCGGCTTCGTGCGGGTGATCGTGCAACTGTCCCTCAGCCGCAATCCGATCCTCAAGGACATACCGATCGTCACCGATCTGGCGGCGAACGAGGAAGACCGACAGGTGATGCAACTCATCTTCGGCATTCACCGTTTCCTGCGTCTGTTCTCGCTTGCGCCCGGCGTTCCGGCCGATCGCCTCGCTGCGCTGCGCCGAGCATTCGACGCGACGATGACTGACCCGGCCTTTCTGGCCGACGTCAAGACGAAGCTGGCGGAGCCGCTGGAGGTCGCGACGTGGAACGACGTGTCCGACTTCATCCGCGACGCTTATGCGACGCCGAAAGCCGTCGTCGATCGCACCGCGCGCATGATGGAAGCCGAGAACTGACGCCGCGCGCTCAGCGCGACGCCGCTGCGATCTCGTTCAGGACAGGCATCAACTGCGGCTTCATGGCCTGAAAGTCTTCCGTCATCGGGAAGTGCCCGAGCCCCGGCAGCGGGATGAATTTCGATCCCGCAATCTTCGCCGCCATTTCCTCGCCTTCGCGAATGCCGGTGCCGGGATCATACTCGCCGTTCATGATGTAGACAGCACAGCGCGACGTATCGATCAGATGCGCCGTCTGGCTCAGATCATGTTCGATATGCCGATAGTAGAGATCGCCCGCGAACACGCCCGGCGCGCCCTGACTATACCCCCATGACACTTCATGCCGATATTTCTTCGGGCTGTTCGGCCCGCTCAGGCAATACATCGAGGCCGCTGCGCGATCTTGTCCGTTGACGCGCGGATGGCGGTAATAGCGCAGCGTACTGAGGATGTCCTCGTCCGAATTCTTGACCATCCGGATGCCTTCTTCGAGCGCAATCACGGCCCGGTAATCGTCCGGCTTTTCCAGCGCCAGATCGGTCGCGATCGAGCCGCCCATCGAACTGCCGATGAACACCGGCCGATCGAGACCGAGCGCGCGATTGAGCGCAATGTGGAACTCGACGAAGAAGGATTTGGTCAGCCGGTATTCCTGCGCCCACCATTCGATGGATTCCGGCGGCAGAGATTTGCCATGATACGGCAAATCGGGAACGATGACCCGGTAGCCTGCAGTGATGTCGGGATCGACGAGGAACTGCCGGAACTGCTGTCCGTCCGACCCGGCGGTGTGCTGGCACACCATCGGAATGCCCGAACCCGCCTCCTCGAAATAGACGCGATACTCGACGCCTTCCACTTCGAGATAGACGTATTTACCGGCCGTGGCTTCGAATCTGGCCATGTGTCGCAAGCCTCCTGAAGTCGTCGCGACGACTAGCTGTTCTGGTGATCGCGCATGATCTCGACCATGCGGGTGATGGCGGCGAAATAGGCGAAATAAAGCTCGCTGCTGCCACTGACCTCGCAGGTCTTGAATCGCACGCCGGCATAGAGATTCTGGAAATTCGGCGGCGGCACAGGCAACAGCAGCTTCTGCCAGAAATCGGGCGCGCCCTTGATGTAAACATCAATGGATTCGGTCATCGGCACGAAACGGCCGATGGATTTGAACTCGCCGTCGCGCACCTTGATCAGGCGCTTGTCCGCCCCGATCTCGATGCAGAGATTGAGGGTCATGTCGCGCGACACCTGTTGCAACTCGCCATCGTTGGCGAACAGGGCGCGCAGCCGTTCCGCATCACCGGAGTCGAGCAGACGAATCGCCATCCCGCAGTTTCCTCCACATCCCGGATCGCGGAGCCAATGCGCCGCGCCAACTTTCCTCTGTAGTAACGGAATTGCCGACACGATGGCAATGGCCGCCGCGCGTCAGAGAATCGCATCCTGCGCCAGCAGTTCCGTGCGCACACGATGGACCAGATCGGTCGGCGCTGCGCCGCCAGCCTGCAGCGCAGCCCCGACACCCGCTGCGTGGCCCGTGGCGAAGGCCGTACCCATCACGCGGGTCGACGCGAAAGCCGCAGGCTCCGCCCCGATCGTGCGGCCCGCGAGCCAGAGGTTGCCGAACGTGCGCTCGCGCAACGCCCCGAGCGGGACGTGGAAATAGCCGTCGCGGCCGATGCGGCGATATTCGGTATCGCCCGGCCCATGATGAATTTCCATTGGCCATGCGGCGCGCGCCACACCGTCGTCGCGCTGGCGGCCCGAGGCCGCATCAACTTCCGTCACATCCTCGACCGCCCCCACATGGCGCGTCTCGCGGATGCCGAGTTGCGGGCCTGTGCTGGTCACATGCGCGCGCTCGAAACCGGGGACGGACGCACGCAGCGCCGCCACGGCGCGCCACGTCATCTCGCGCCCGTCGCGTTCGGCCTCGCCCATGTCGAATCCATCGAGCCCATCGGCGACAAGATCGACCACGAGCCACCACATTTCATCTGACGCCGGCAGATGAGTCATGAACCAGCCCTGCCGTCGCAACCGCGCACGGCCGAGCGCATCGGGTAGCGCCGCCAGCGCCGCCTGAATGGCCGGGCGGTCGACGGCGAGATCGCCCGGCGCTCCGCCGATGCGGACGGGGAACGACGCGGGAGCTCCGCGACGCCCCGGCGCATATTTTGCCGATGGCGGCGCCCCTGCGAGATGCGCCAGATTGCACTCGCCGCTCGCATCCACGAAGTCCTTCGCCCGGATGCGGCGAACGCCGGCATCGTCGAGCAAATCGACCGCCTGAAGCGCGCCGTCGCCCGTCGCGCACGACAGAAGATTCGTGTGCAGCGAGACGGTCAGCCGATCCATTCGGGCCGTTCGGTCGAGCGCGATCTTTAGAGCCTCAGGATTGATCGGCGCAACCCAATTGCCCGTCGAGGGCGACTGGCGCGGGGCTGTCTCCGCGCCCAGTTCCGCCATATGGCGCAGCACCTGCGTGGCGATGCCGCCGACCATCAGTTCCGGCCGCGACGCGCCTTGCCCGTAAAGGCCGCAATAGGCCAGCACGATCGAATGCGTCGCGGCGCCGCCCAGAAATCCATAGCGTTCGACCAGCAGCGTGTTCGCCCCCGCACGCGCCGCGCCACATGCCGCCGCGACCCCTGCCGAACCGCCACCGACGACAACGACGTCATAGGTTTCGGAAAGCGCCTGCGCCATGGCCGCTCCTAACGCCAGCGCAACAGGCGGCGCTCGAACATGCCGATGATCTGCGACACCGCGAACCCCATCGCGGACAGTACCAGCACGCCGGCGATCAAATGGTCGGTCTGCATCAGATTGCCGGACGCCAGCACCATCGCGCCGATGCCATATTGCGCGCCGATCATCTCCGCCGCCGTCAGCAAGATGATGGCGATGGAGGCGGAAATGCGCGTGCCCGACAGGATCGCCGGCATCGCGCCCGGGAGCACGATGCGCCGCACGATCGTCCAGTATGGGACGCCGAAACTCTGCGCCATGCGGATCAGGCCGCGATCGACGCTGTCGACGCCGCCGAACGTGGCGATCACCATGGGTGAGAACACTCCGAACGCGATGGTGGCGACCTTCGAGATTTCACCGATGCCCAGCCACAGGATGAACAGCGGCAGCAGCGCGATCTTCGGAATGGGGAAAATCGCCGACACCAGCGGCAGCGCCGACGAGCGCGCCAACGACGACAGCCCGACCCCAAACCCGACCGCGCATCCAACCAGCGCGCCAAGCGTCCAGCCGATCAGTAATCGTTGCAAGGAAGCGCCGAGGTGCTTCACCAGCGTGCCGTTGGAGGCGATCTCGACGAAGGAGCTCAGCACTTCGTCCGGGCGCGGCAGGGCAAATTCGCTGACCCATCCGGCCTTGGTCGAAATCCACCACAGCGCCAGCACGGCCGCGAAGGTCGCGCCCGCCACGAACGGCACGCGCGTCGGGGCGAACCCGCTGGCGCGGAACGGCACCTCGACCTCCGCACCCGGCGTCGCGCCGCCCGCCTGATTATCCGGCATCGCTGATTTCCCGATCGGCCGTAATGGCCTCCTCGCGGATGAGGCTCCACAGGATCTCGCGCGCGCGGATCACGTCAGGCGACGACTCCGCGCGTTGATCGTGCGGCAGGTCGATCTCCACGATGTCACGTATGCGCCCCGGCCTCCGCGACAGCACCACGACACGATGCCCGAGGCGCACCGCCTCCGCCAGATTGTGCGTCACATAGACAGCCGTGAAACGCGTCTCGTTCCACAGGCGAATGAGGTCGTCCATCAGCAAATCGCGCGTCTGGGCGTCGAGCGCCGACAAAGGCTCGTCCATGAGCAGGATTGCCGGCTCAACGGCCAGTGCGCGCGCGATGCTGGCGCGCTGCTTCATGCCGCCAGACAATTGCCGCGGATAGACAGCGGCGAATTCCGTCAGGTTGACCCGTTGCAACGCGGACGCCACGCGCGCGCGTCGCTCCGCGTCCGCCATCGGGTGGTGCTCCAGCGGCAGCATCACGTTCTGCTCGACGGACATCCACGGGATGAGCGCAAAATCCTGAAACACATAGGTCAGCGGGTTGAGCGTCTTGGCCGGGGGCTCGCCCTGCGTGAACACGCGGCCGCCGCGGGGCTTTTCAAGTCCGCCGAGGATTCGCAGAAACGTCGACTTGCCGCAGCCGGACGGGCCGAGGATCGCCACGATCTCGCCGCTCCGCACCGTCAGCGATACGTCGTCGAGGACCACCATCCCGCCATAGGAATGGGTGATGCTCCTCGCAATCAGGTCCACGCCGCGCCTCGCGGTCGGCGATCAGGGCAGGAAGGAGGTGTCAACGATCGCCGAGAGAGCCACGTTGTCGGCGACCATCTTCTCGCTCTTGTACCAGACGAGCTGTTGTTCGACTTCCGACAGTTCGAGCTTGGCGCTGCCTTCCACGTAAGCGATTCCGGCGATCACGTTTGCCGCGCCCTTCTCGGGTTCAAGATTGGGCACGACATATTTGGCGATCTGCAGCGCCGCCGCCTGACTGTCCGCATCGACGATCAACTCGCCTTTCGCATCGAGCCGCAGAAAGGCCTTGGCGTAGTCCGAATTGCCCTTCTGGTAGGCGCGCAGAAACTTGCGGGCGAGATCGGGCGTGGCCGACAGCGTCTTCGCCGACGCGAACACCGCGCCGTACTGATAGTCGATGACCTCCGACACGAACGCTACATGCTTGATCTCGCCGCGGTCGATCAGCGGCTTCGCCACGATCGGCGTCAGGAATGTGCCGTCGACCGAGCCGCCGCGCACGGCGGCCGCCAAGCTGGGCACATCCTGCAACGGCTTCCATTGCACCTTGTCCATGCCGAGCTTCTGCTTCGCCAGCATCTGGCCCATCATGTAGTGCTGAGACGAGCCAACCTGCGTGATGGCGAACGAAATGCCGGAAATCTTGTCGACGCTCGTGACGCCTCGCGCGTAGGCCGCGTTGGACACAACGAATTCGTTGCCCTTGTAGCCCTTCTTCTCCGCGCCCTGCGAGGCGATGATCTTGATCGCGCCCTTGGCGGCGAGATTGATCGAGCCAGCCGTGATCGCCGTAACGCCGAAGTTCACATCGCCAGAGGCAGCCGCCACCGCGATCGGCTGCGCCGCCTCGAAGTAGTTCAGTTTCACCTCAAGGCCTTCGGCGGTGAAGTAGCCACGGTCGTAGGCCAGATAGACGCCTCCAGACGACACGAAGCGCAGCACGCCGACGTCGATCTTGTCGGCGGCCATCGCCGGAAGAGCAGAAAGTGCGATCCCAAAAGACAGAATGGCGGTGCGGGACGTGATCGACATGTTTCCTCCGACGGGCTCTGGCCAGACCCGATGGCCAGCTTGGCGCAATCGGGTTCGTTCGTCTAACACTTAATTCCCAGCCGCTCATCAGCCCAAAGGCGAAGCCGCACGGGCTCCCGGACCCTACGCCGGGGTCGCTTCCCGGATGGCGAAAAGGCCCAGCGCCTTATGGATGGGCTCGTCCGAGGCCGAGAACAGGACCGCGCCCCCCGCCCCGCTTGCGTGCGCATGATCGGTCCAGCTCGGCATCACGAACATGTCGCCCTTGCGCCAGACAAGCTGCTTGCCGCCCGCCGTCGTGACGCCCTCGCCCTCCACCACATGAAAGATCGTGTAGGCCGTGCGCCGATGCGCGACCGTCGCGCGGCCAGCATCGAGGCGGTGCAGCCTGCACATGATGGTCGGCATCGTCGGCCCACCAGTCAGCGGATCGAGATAGTCCAGCACGAACCCTCCGTAGGGGTCGTAGGCCGCCTCGCTGAGGCCGCGCAGCAGATCGAGCGCTTCGGCGCCGCTGTAAACATACGGAAGCCGACATTCGCCAGAAAGCAGCCCGGGCGGCCGCATCGCGCCCGCCTGCGCCCGGTGATGGCCGGCTGGATGGACCACATCCTGCCGGGGCTGGTGAAAGCGCTCCTGAAACAGCCCGTTTAAATGGCCGAGCAGCGGGTAATCGTGTCCGTCGATCCAGATCGTCGGCGGCCCGCCTTCGTGGCCATGATCGTGCCACGTCCACGGCGGCGTCAGCACGAGATCGTTGTCGTGCATCGCAAACTTCTCACCCTCGATCGTCGTGAAGCCGCCGCCGCCCTCAATGACGAAGCGGAACGCCGCCATGCGGTGCCGATGCGCCTCGGCGACTTCGCCGGGCTTCACCAGTTGAACAGAGGCGTGAATCGTCGGCGTCGCCCATTTGATGCCGAGACCGGGCGTGCACAGCCGCACTGTGCGGCGCGGCGCCTTGCTCTGCAGCGCGCGCATGTCGCCCGCCCGCATCAGCAATTCTCGGATGCGCGCCCAGCGCCACAGATGCGGCGGCGCCAGCGGCGTCGGCTCGGGCCGGAACACGCCCATATCGAGACGCCAATAACCTTCCAGATGTTCGGCCGCGAGTTCGCTGTCGAGCTGCTGCAGTTCGTCGTCGCTCACCCCGGGCTCCCGCATTGTTTGTCTGCCCGATCGTATCACCCTCGACGCCGCAAGCGCCAGAAAGGCGGCTTGTCGCGGCGGCGCAGAACCCTTTACTGTCCACCCAACGTCCGCGCGCCGGGCGACCGCCTTCAGGGAAACGCCGATGAACACGAAGATCGCCCCTTTCGCCGCTGCATGCCTGCTGGCTTGCGTCGAGAGCGCCGCCGCCGATCCGGTCGAGGACTTCTACCGCACCGCCACGATCCAGCTCGCAGCTCCCACCGAGGCGGGCGACGGTTACGACGCTACCACGCGCTGGGTCGGCCGCCATCTCGGCCGCTTCATTCCGGGCTCGCCGAAGATCGTCGTGCAGAACCGCATCGGCGCGGCGGGTCTTCAGGCGGCGAACTACACCTACGAGCAGGCGCCGCGCGACGGAACCTTCATGGCGCTTCTGCACCAGACGTCGGCGCTCAGCCAGGCGAAGGGCGATCCGGGCGTGCGCTACGATGCGGCGCGCTACAACTGGATCGGCTCGCCGATCTCGCCGGTCGAGGTCTTCGCAGTGTGGAGCAACACCGGCATCAAGACCATGGACGACGCGAAGCGGATCTCCGTCGCCATCGGGGCGACGGGTCAGACGGCGCAGAATTTCATCTACCCGAAGCTCGCCAACGAACTGCTTGGCACGAAATTCAAGATCGTGCTCGGCTATGCCGGCGGCGCGGGGATGAATCTGGCGATGGAGCGCAACGAGACGCAGGGACGCGGCGCCTATCCGTGGCTGCTGCTGAAAGCCACTCGCGGCGACTGGCTGCGCGATGGACGCCTCAGCCTGCTGGCGCATCCGGGCCTCGAACCGTTGCCGGACGCGCCGCAGATGCCGCGCTACGTCGATATCGCGCCGACGCCCGAGGCGAAAAGCGTCTTCGAGCTGAATGCCCGCGTCGCCGGCATGGGCCGCCCCTTCGTGATGCCCCCAGACGTTCCGACCGAACGCGTCGCCGCGGTGCGCCGCGCCTTCGCCGCCATGCTCACGGACTCCGAATTCATGGCCGAAGCCGACAAGATGCAGGAGGAGGTCAAATACACCTCCGGCGAAAAGCTGAAGGAGCTCGTCGACGGCATCCTGCGCGTCGACGCCGCCACGATGGATCGCTTCCGCAACGCGCTGGCGGCCCATTGAAGCGAGTTAATCGACGCGGCTGCTTTCAATCGACCAGATGACAGGCGGCTTCGCGCTGCTTCGAGAACGCCTTGATCGGAGGCTTTGACTCGCGGCACTTCGCCATGACTTTCGGGCAGCGTGACGCGAACGCGCACCCGGTCTGAATCGACAGCGGGCTCGGCAGTTCGCCCGAGATCAGCTGAATCTTGCGGTTCGCCTCGCGCGCAGGATCGGGCGAGGGAATCGCATCGAGCAGCGCGCGCGTATAGGGATGCGCAGGATCGTCGAACACATGCGCCGCAGGGCCGTATTCGACCACCTCGCCCAGATACATGACGGCGATATGATCCGAAATGTAGCGGACAGTCAGCAGGTCGTGCGAGATGAACACGAAGCTGATGCCGAGTTGCTCCTTCAGATCGCACAACAGATTGATGATCTGCGCCCGCACCGATACATCGAGCGCCGACGTCGGCTCGTCCGCCACCACGACTGATGGATTGAGCGCCAGCGCCCGCGCCACGCCGATGCGCTGGCGCTGACCACCGCTCAACTGGCTCGGATAGCGGTCGAGATAACTCTGGTCGAGTCCCACCTGGGTGACCAGCGAGCGGACCTTCTCGGCGCGTTCCGCCCGCGTGCCCTTTCTGGTGACGACGAGAGGCTCCTCGATGATGTTGAACACCTTCATCTTCGGATTGAACGACGAATAGGGATCCTGAAACACCATTTGGGCCGCACCAGCGATGTAGATCTGGCCGGCAGTCGGCTGTTCGAGCCCGAGCAACATGCGCGCCACCGTGCTCTTGCCGCAGCCGCTTTCGCCCACGATGCCGAGCGTCTCGCCGCGATTAAGCCGCAGACTCACGCCGTTGACGGCGCGCAGCGTGCGCGGCTCGGCCCAAGGCAGCATCGACTTCTTCACGAAATGTTTGTGCAGATCATTGATTTCGAGAACGTCCTGACGCGGCGGCGGAGCCACGGACGCAGACTTCGCGGTTTCCTTTGGCGCGTCGTCCTCAGCCGTCTTGCCGCCATCGAGTCCGGCAGGCAGCCAACAGGCGGCATAATGATTCTCGGTACGAAATTCGAGATCCGGCGCGCTCGACTTGCAATAGTCATGCGCGGCCGCGCAGCGCTCGCGAAACGAACAGCCGACCATCGGCATCTTCATGTCCGGTGGGAAACCCGGAATCTGCAACAGCCGATCGCGTTTCGCCACCGTCGTGTCCGGAATCGTCCGCAACAGGCTCTGCGTGTACGGATGGCGAGGATCCGCAAAAATGTCCGTCGCCGGACCAAATTCGACAAGGCGGCCCGCGTACATCACCCCGACCTTGTTGGCGAACCGCGCCACCAACCCAAGATCATGCGTGATGAACAGCATGGCCGCGCCGGTTTCGGCCGTCAGGTTCTTCAGCAATTCCACGATCTGTGCCTGAATCGTCACGTCAAGGGCCGTCGTTGGCTCATCCGCGATGATCAGACGCGGGTTGCACGACAGCGCCATCGCGATCATCACGCGTTGCCGCATGCCGCCGCTCATCTCGAACGGATAGGCCTTGATGCGCTGCTTCGCGTCCGGAATGCCGACCTTGTCGAGCCACTCGATCGCGATCGCCTGAGCTTCCTTCTGCCCGATTTCGAGATGCCGCATGATCGGGGGAATCATCTGGTCGCCGACGCGCATCACCGGATCAAGCGACGACATCGGATCCTGAAACACCGTCCCAACGTCCTTGCCGCGAATGCCGTTAAGTTCGCGCTCGGTCAGTCGCGTAATGTCCTTGCCGGCAATGCGGATTTCGCCGCTGACGACCTTGCCGGGGAACGCCAGCAGGCGAATGAGCGACATCGCCATCGCGCTCTTGCCCGACCCGCTCTCGCCCACGATGGCGATGCGCTCGCCGCGTCGAAGATCGAACGACACGCCATTGACGGCCTTCACCACGCCGGTGTCCGTGTTGAAGTGCGTATGCATGTCCCGCACCTGAAGGACAGCATCGTCAATTTTGGGCATGAAGGTCATTTGGATCGCTCCTGACGTTGCGGTCTATTTCCGCGCGCGCGGGTCGAGCGCTTCACGGATGCCATCCGACAGGAAATGCAGGCTGATCGCGATCAGCAGAATGACGACGCCGGGCAGCGTCGAAATCCACCAGGCCTGTTCCAGATACGTCTGGCCGTCGCGGATGATGTTTCCGAGCGACGGCGCTGGCGGCATGATGCCAAGCCCCAGAAAGCTCAGGCTCGCTTCCACCAGGATCGCATGCGCGGCAGCGATGCTGGCCGCAACGAGCAGCGGCGAAATCGTGTTCGGCGCAATATGGCGCGTCATCAGCCACCATTGCGACGCATTCACGGTGCGCGCCGCGTCGATATAGGCGCGCGACCGCAGGCTGAGGACGAGCGAACGCTGAAGGCGGATGAAACGCGGCACGTCCGCCAGCGAGATCGCCATCACCACTGGGCCGAGGCCGGTGCCGACGATGGACACGAGACCGATCGCCAGCAGCAGCGACGGAAACGCGAGAAAAATGTCGACCACAGTCATGATCGCACGATCGACGGCGCGTCCAAACAGGCCTGCCAGCGTGCCAAAGAACAACCCGAACGACATCGCGATGAATGCGACGCTGAAGCCGACGACCAGAGACAATTGCACGCCTGCCAGCGTGCGGCTCAACACGTCGCGCCCCATGCGATCTGTGCCGAATGGATGCACATGCGACGGCCATTGCATGATGGCGCGCAAATTGGTCTGCAGCGGCTTCTGCAACGGCAGCCAGTCCGCGAATGTTGTCAGCAACAGGATCGGAACCAGAATGACCAGTGCGATGATCATCTTCTGATTCAGATGCGGCAGGGACAGCCGCGGCAGATGGAACTCTGGCGGAAAAGCCCAGTGTTGCTTGCGAAGGGTGAGAAACATTTTCGTCATGATCTATCCTCGGCGAACCGCAGAGCCTGCGTCAGAACTGCACACGTGGGTCGAGCTTTTTGTAAACAAGGTCCGTGACGAAATTCACGGTCACGAAGATGAGCGCGTAGAACACGATGAGCGTCTGCACGAGCTGGTAATCGCGACTGTTGATGCCGTAGACCAGAAGGCTGCCGATGCCCGGTATGGTGAAGATAAACTCGACGATGACCGTGCCGTTGAGCAGGCTGCCGAAGCTCAGGCCCACGATCGTCACGATCGGCAGCGCCGCGTTCTTCAATGCATGGCGGAACAGAACCTGTAGCTCCGACCAACCCATCGAGCGCGCCGTACGAATATAATCCTCGCTCAAGACTTCCAGCACCGCTGTGCGGGTGATGCGCGCCATGGCGGCGATCTGCGTCACCGACAGAACCAGCACCGGCAGCGCCAGCCGCATCAGAAACGCGCGCGGATCTTCGAGGCTGATCGTGCCGCTGGCGGGAAAGATGCCCAGCGTTAGAGAGAAGAGCAGCAGGAACACCAGCGCGGTCCAGAACGACGGCATCAGATCGGCCAGCATGGCCGCGCCCGTGATGAGATTGTCGAGCGTCCTGTACCCCTTATGCGCCATGAACGCCGCCATCGTGCCGAGCGGCACGGCAATCGACAGCGCAAGCGTGATCGTCGCCAGCGCAATCGTCAGTGTGATGGGGATCGCCGAGAGCAGCAGGCTCGAGATCGACAGGCCCGTGGTAATCGTCTCTCCGAGCTTAAACGACAGCAATCCGCGCAGATAGCTGAAATATTGCTCACCGAGCGGCCGGCTCAATCCCATCTGTTCGCGCAGGCGCTGCAGAGCTTCGCCCGAGAGCGTGTCGCCCGCCATGGCGGACGCCGCGTCGCCGGGGATGAGCCGCAGCGTGAAGAAGACGAGCGTCACCACGCCAAGCGTCGTCACAATCAACTGGAGGATACGCTTGAGGCTGTATGCGAGCATGACGGCGCTCCGCTATTTGATGTCGACGTCGTAGAAATTCACCTGCGCGAGATAATTGATGCGCACGCCAGTAACGCTCTTCTTGCCCGGCCAGACGACGTTGCTTGTGTACATAGGCAGATACGGTAGATCCTCCATAGCGATCTGCTGCACTTCCGCATATTCCGCCATGCGCTTCTCGGGATTCACCTCCGCCTTGGCGGCTTTCAGCAGGGCCGTAAGCTTCGGATTGTTATAACGCGCGCCGTTCAAACCCTTGGGGGCGATGTTGGCCGGGTCTAAAAAGCTGAACAGGATCATGTCCGGATTGACGGCGGGCAGCAGCCGCGTCGTGACATCGAAGTCGCCATTGTTGCGCCGCTGGTTGAATGTCGGCGTATCGACCAGCTCCATCTCCATCTTCACGCCGATCTGGCTGAGATAGTCGATCATGAATT
>CANJEY010000069.1 GCA_947472615.1 Beijerinckiaceae bacterium | reverse complement strand
GCCGAGATGCCGTAGATGATGCCGAAGTTGATCGCCTTGGCGCGGCGGCGGATTTCCGACGGCATGTCCTTCACCGGCACGCCGAACATTTCCGACGCTGTCATGGCGTGAATGTCGAGCCCGTCGTCGAAGGCCTTCTTCAGCTGCGGAATGTCCGCGATATGCGCCAGAATGCGCAGTTCGATCTGCGAGTAATCCGCCGACATCAGCTTGTGGCCGGGCGTTGCCACGAAGGCCGTGCGGATCTTGCGGCCCGCCTCGTTGCGAACCGGAATGTTCTGCAGATTGGGTTCCGACGACGACAGACGCCCGGTGGTGGTGGCGGCGAGCGCATAGGACGTGTGCACGCGCCTGGTGTTTGGATTGACGTAATTCGGCAGCGCGTCGGTGTAGGTCGATTTCAGTTTCTGCAACTGCCGCCAGTCGAGAATGCGCGCCGCGAGTTCATTGCCCTGTTCGGCCAGTTCGTCGAGCACGTTGGCCGATGTGGACCACGCGCCGGTCGCGGTTTTCTTGCCGCCCGTCAGGCCCATCTTGCCGAACAGAATGTCGCCGAGCTGCTTGGGCGAACCGAGATTGAAGCGCTCGCCGGCAAGTTCGTAGATCTCGGCCTCGTAGCCCGCCATGCTCTGGGCGAAATCGCCCGACAGGCGCGACAGGATTTGCCGGTCGATCGAAATGCCGCGGCGCTCCATGCGCGCCAGCGTCTCGATCATCGGACGCTCGAGCGTCTCATAAACCTGCGTCATGCTTTCGGCCGGCAGGCGCGGCTTCAGTACATGCCAGAGGCGCAGCGTCACGTCGGCGTCTTCGGCCGAATATTCGGTGGCCTTGTCGATGGCGACGCGCGCAAAGCCGATGAAGGTGCGCCCCGTGCCGGCCACCTCGCCGAACTGGATCGGCTTGTGGCCGAAGTATTTCTGGCTCAGTACATCCATGCCGTGATCGGAGCGCCCGGCGTCGAGCACATAGGACATCAGCAGCGTGTCCTCGACCGGATACATGCTGACGCCATGCTGGCGCAGCACGTTCATGTCGAACTTGCAGTTGTGGGCGATCTTCAGCACGCTGGAGTCTTCGAGCAGCGGCTTCACGCGCGCAATCACGTCGTCGAGTTTCAACTGACCGGGCGCGAGCGCGTCGCCGCCGAAGAGATCGCCAGAGCCTTCGCCGCGATGGGCGATCGGTAAATAGAACGCCTTGCCGGGCGTTGCGCAGAACGACATGCCGACGAGTTGAGCGGTCTGCGGATCGAGCGACGTGGTCTCCGTATCGACCGACAGATGGCCGACTTCGCGTGCTTCCGCGATGATCACGTCGAGCATGTCGAGGCTCGTCACGGTCTGGTAGCTCGACAGGTCGAACGGCATCTGCCGGAAGGCTTCTGCGCGCGCCGACGCGAGCGCGCCCGGCGCGGTGTCGATGACGGCGGGCGCATTCTGCGAGCCATAGCGGGCGTTCTGGCGCGGGGCGTTCGGGTCTGCGGGAGCCGTGGCGGCCGCGGGCGTTTCGTCGGGACGCTCGACGGGCGCGCCGTTGCGGCCGCGCCAGCCGCCGGGGCCGACGAGAGACGATTCGGGGTCGATCTCCCCGACCTCGATGCCGAACACTTCGCCGGCGCGTTTGGTGATCGTGGTGAATTCCAGCGCCTTCAAAAAGCCCACGAGAGTCTTGCCATCGGGCGTATGCAGGCCGAGATCGTCGAGCGGAACCTCGGTGGCCACGTCGTCGACCAGCGTCACCAGCGTCTTCGATACGCGGATACGTTCGACGATTTCCGGATTGGTCAATGTCTCGCGGCGCTTGGGCTGCTTGATTTCGCCAGCGCGGGCCAGCAGCGTGTCGAGATCGCCATATTCGTTGATGAGCTGCGCGGCGGTCTTCACCCCGATGCCCGGCGCGCCGGGTACGTTGTCGGTCGAATCGCCCGCGAGCGACTGCACGTCGATGACCTTGGCGGGCGGCACGCCGAAATAATCGACGACTTCCGCCTCGCCGATGCGGCGTTCCTCGCGCGCGCCGGCATTGCCGGCGATTCCCGACGCGGGATCGTACATGGCGACGCCCGGCCCCACGAGCTGCATCAGATCCTTGTCGGCGGAGATGATCAGCACATCCGCGCCGCGTTCGCGCGCCTGCTTCGCGTAGGTGGCGATGAGATCGTCGGCCTCGTAGCGGTCCTGCTCCACCGGTATCAGCCCGAACGCCCGTACGGCTTCGCGCATCAGCGGGAATTGCGGGATCAGATCTTCGGGCGGTTCGGAACGGTTGCCCTTGTAGGGAGGATAGAGTTCCTTGCGGAACGAGTTCTCCGACTTGTCGAAGATGATCGCCAGATGCGTCGGCTTGATGCCGATCGCGCCCTTTTCGACGAACTGGAACAGCTTCGTGCAGAACAGCCGCACCGCGCCGGTCGGCAGCCGGTCGGAGCGATAATTGTACTTCTGATCCTGCCGCATCGACTGGAAGTAGGCGCGGAAGATGAAGTTCGAGCCGTCGACCAGAAAGATGTGGTCGCCGGGCTGCACGGGGCGATGAGACAGGGGCATGGGTCCGCGAAACTGGAGTAAGGCCCTGCCAGAATAGAGCGGCAGGCCTTCTCAGGCCACCCGAATCGGCCGCTGTCCTAAGGCTGATTGGCGAGCGTGCGCGATTGCGTTCCGCGAAGCTGCGGGGCGAATTGCGCCGCCGCGACGCCCACCATGGCGACGAACGCCGCCAGAGCCGTGACGCTGATCACCAGATCGGCCGCCGCCGGATTGGGCGCGGCATGCGTAGCGATCAGCAGCGCCCGCCCGCCCTGCAGCGCGAGCGGAACCGTCAGGGCCGCCACGATCCAGTTGCGGCCGATGCGGCCCAGCGCTTCGAACAGGCGGAAATGCTCCAGCAGCGCCGCGCCCATCACCAGCGCCAGCGCGCCCGCGACCCCGAGCCCGAGGCTCGCGAAAGGCAGAGTCACCACTGTGGCATTGCCCGCATAAGGAATGCGGATGAAGGCGCAGACGCCGGCCAGCGCCAGCCACACCGCGATGGCGCACACGGCCATCTGGGCGTCCAGCACTGCTTCGCGCGCCATGACGCGCAAACGCGGCGCCCACATGTAGCCGAGCTGGAAATACACGAGGCCCCGCATGCATTCGCCGCCGAAGGTGCGGCCGGGAATAACCAGCGCTTCGGCCAGAATCGCCAGCGCCAGCATGAACCAGTGATGATGGCGCAACTTGCCGATCAGCAACATGAAGGCTGGAACGATGAGCAGCAGCGGAATTTCGGCGGTCATGAAGCCGAGCGACTTCCACGCCGTCGCGACCGTCATGGTCCCGCGCGGCGCGGCGATCCACGTCGAGGCGATCTGGAATGCAGCCCAGACCCCGATGGCGAGCGCAAACGGCGCCGCCCGCACCACCCAACTGGTCACATCGAGCAGCGGCATACGCCGCGCCATCAACCCGCAGGTCGCCATGAAGGCCGGCAGCGCGATCGGATTCAGCAATTGGTAAACGCCCCAGAAGCCGGGCGCGCCGTCGCGCTGCGCGGTCCAGCAGAATTGCACCACCATGGCGAGGCAGAGCGACAGGCCGAGCGCGTAGTCGGCGAATCCATAGCGCGGGTCGGCGGGCGTGGCGGTCCGCTCCATGCGCGCCCAGAAACGCTCCCACAGAACGCCCGCGAGCGCGACCCCGATGGCGAACAGGCCCGGTTCGCGCACAGCCGCAGCCTCGGGCGGCGCGGACGGCGTTTCGTCAACAGTGGGCGCGATATTTCGAGCTGGCTGCCGCGCGGCTTTGCGCGTCGCGACCTCGTCGGAGAAAAGCGCTTTGCGCAACTGGACGCCCGATGTGGCCATGTGCCGTTCCGGTTCAGATTTGTGCCGAAAGGAACGCCGGAGGGCCCGCAGACGCCCGGTTTTCCCGTTTCCCGGACCGGAACTGCAAGCGTCGCGCCGGGCTTTACGGCGGGTGCGCGGACGCCTTAGATGGCGGCAGAGAAAAACTGGAGGCGCGCCGATGTTCGAGAACTTCAAACCCAAGTGGAAAATCGGCTGCCTGCAGCCCGGCGCGATGATCGACGTCTCGCCCTACGAATTCTATCGCCTTGCGCCGCCCAACGTCATGCAGGTGATGATCGGCATCGGGTTGCAGGAGTTTTCCAGCGAAGACGTCGAGCGCGTTTTCTCGCCGCTCGACGATTATCTCGAGCAGCTCGTCGATCGCGACGTGAACATCGTGATGCAGAACGGCGTGCCGCTGCCGATTCTGATCGGCCTCGAAAAGCACGACCGCATGATCGACCACATGGCGAAGAAGACCGGGCTGCCGGCGACCACCACGGTCGAATGCGTGACGAAGACCATGAAGGAATTCGGCGTCAAGAAGGTCGCTGTCGTCAACAAGTGGACGGAGACGATGAACGCATCGCTCGGCCGCTTTCTGGCGCGCGGGGGAGCCACGATCATCGGAGCGTCGACGAAGTCGCTGCATCCCCACGACTTCCACAAGATCGATTCCGGCGAACACATGGAGCTCGCCTATCATCTCGGGAAGCAGGCGTTCGAGCAGTTTCCGGACTGCGACGCCGTGTATATCGGCGGCGGTTCGTGGATCGCCGAGCCTGTGGCGCAATTGCTCGAACAGGAATTCGGCAAGCTGGTCATCTGCAATCAGACGTCGGTCATCCGGCAGGTGATGAAGATTCTGGGCGACTTCCAGCCGCGTCCAGGTTTCAGCCGCGTCCTGTCGTCCTGACGCGGCGGTCGCCGGTCATTTGCCGACGACCGAACGTCCGAGCGTCATCCATCGCTCGTATTTCACAGGGAAATCCGGCTCGTCGCCGAAATAATAGACTTTCTGCGGCTTCTGCTTCGCGCCGAGGTCGGTGCGCGCCGAGGCGTAGCCGAGCTTGCCGTAGAGCGTCTGCCCCTCGCGCGACAGAATGAAGTCGATGAACAGCATGGCGGCGTGGGGATGCGGCGCCCGAGCGGGCAGCGCCATCGCGCCAGTTGTTGCATAAACGCCCCCGAGCGCGCGCCACTCCACGGGTGCGCCCTGATCGGCGCTGTTCTCGATGTGCGAATTGAACAGCGCCGGCGACAAAGGAACCTCGCCTGACACCACCAGATTGGCGACCGCGCGCCCCGATACTTCGTAAACCCGGATGTTCTGCGCCGCGAAGCGCCGCACAAAGGGCTCGCCCCGCTCCATCTCCATCGTACCGATCCAGTTCGCCAGAGTGGTGGTTCCGGGTACGGCCATGCGGCCACGCCATTTCGGATCGAGCAGGTCTTCGTAGGTGCGCGGCGCTTCGGGGGGCGGAATGATCTTCGTGTTGAACCCGAGCCCTACATAGCTCTCGTAATCGATCGTCCAGTACCGGTCCGGCCCGATGGCTGACGGCCCATAGTTCGCATGTTCGGGCGTGCGGTAGGATTGCAGCAGGCCCGCTTCCGCCATCTGGCGCAGGCCCGCAACTGACAGATCGATCGCGTCCGCCAGATAGGTATGGGCTGCGTATTCCTCCATCATGCGGCGGGTCACGCTCGGCGAGTTCGCCTTGTAGGATTCGACCCTGATGAACGGATATTTCCTGCCGAACGCCTCGTAGAGCGGATCGGCCTGCGTGCCGGTGGCGTAAATCAGGATGCGGCCCTCGCGGCGCGCGCCGTCTTCCAGCACTTTCTGGCGGTCGGGCGCAGTGTAATTGGCGATCGCCGCCACGTTCGCGGACTGGCCGACGGCCGCTGTCGCAAACCCAAGCGTCAACGCCAGCAGCGCTATCAAACGTCGCATTGTTTTCTCCCGAACGATTTATTTTGGAATGCGCGGCGGGGGCGGCAGGCCCTTCTCGATCTTGATGCCCTTGATGACCTCGCGCACCGTGCCGCACAGCGGCAGGCTGAGGCGCACATTGTCCGCCTCTTCCATCACGATCGCCATGTCTTTCTCGGCCCACGGCATGGGGCGCGGCTGCAGCCAGGTGTCGAGCGCCCAGTTCTGGCCGCTGCTTTTCAGCAGCGCCTGCCGCAGCGTTTCCGATTGCACGCCGAGCGCCTCGCCGAGCTTGAGGCCTTCGTGATTGGCCGACACGCAGGACCAGAGCAGGAGATTGTTGATCATCTTGCCGACCTGACCGGAGCCGAGCGGCCCCAGCAGATATTGATCGTTGGCGAAGGCCGAAAAGGCCGGCTTGCAGCGTTCGAACACGGCCGCGTCGCCGCCCGCCATCAGCAGCAGCTTGCCGGCCTCAGCGGCAGGCTCGCCCCGGCACAGCGGAATGTCGAGCACCCCGATGCCGCGCTCCCGAACGGCCGGCAGCGCGCCCATCGAGTGCATCGTGTCGATCGACACCGTGGAGGCGACAGCGATGACGAGGCCGTCGCGTGCGCCGGCCAGCAGACCATTCTCGCCGGTCACAACGTCCATGACTTCGTTGTCGAAACCGACGACGACGATCACGATGTCGGAGGCGCGCGCGACCTCAGCGGGCGATGCGCAGATCGTCGCGCCGACCTCGCGCGCGGCTGCGCGGCGCGTTTCGTCGAGATCGCAGGCGAAGACCGCATGTCCTTTCGCAGCCAGATGGCGCGCCATCGGATGCCCCATCTTGCCAAGCCCGATGATCCCGACCCTGTCAGCCATGCGTTCCCCCGTTGTGCGTATCGACAAGAGCACACCATGCCATATGATGCGTCAAGCCCATCGCAGACCTCGCGGACGCCGCATGACCGACGCATCGCAGACGCTCATTCACGACGAGAAGCGCCCCGGAGAACTGGCTGTCGATCTGCCGCAGGCGTTCGACGCGCAGCTGTATTTCATCGGTCGCATTCACACGCCGTGGACGCAGCGCGGCGAATGTCCGCGTCGTGGCGATCTCGCTGGTCCCGTGTGCCGCATCGAAGTGTTCGAGCCATGGCGCGAAGCGCTGGCGGGACTCGATCGCCATACGCATCTGCAGATTCTCTACTGGATGCATCGCGCGCGGCGCGATCTCGTGCGGCAGTCTCCACGCGCAACGGGCGAAACGATCGGAACGTTCGCGCTGCGCTCGCCAATCAGGCCCAATCCGGTCGCATCTTCGCTCGTGGTCATCGAGCAGATTTTGCCCAACGGCGTGCTGGTGCGCGGTCTCGACTGCCTCGACGGCACGCCGCTGATCGACATCAAGCCCGAACATTGTCCGGGCGCGCCGCCGCCGAAAGATTGAGCTGCGACCTTGGCCGGCACGCGAGTCACCATCCGCATCGATTTCGAAGGCCAGCGCCAGATCGGCCACGGCAAGATCAGGCTGCTGGAACTGATCGACCAGCATGGCTCGATCTCGTCGGCGGCGCGCGCGATGAAGATGTCCTATCGCCGCGCCTGGCTGCTGTCGGCAGAAGTGAACCAGATGTTTGCGCAACCCGTCATCGAGACGCAGCTTGGCGGCAAGGGCGGCGGCCATGCGCGGCTAACCCCGCTAGGCCGCAATCTGTGCAAGCTCTACCGTGACATCGAAACCGGCGCGTCGAAACGCTTCGCGGACGAGGTGGCGCAACTCGAAGCCGCGCTGGCTGTCGCCCCGGAGGCTTGAGACTCGCGCCCGGTTGCGCCATTAAGCAGGGGTGGCTTGCATCCTCCCGCGGCGTCGCGCCGAACGAGAATTCTCCGAAAGGACTGCTGTGTCTTCCGGTCCCGGCGCTTACGCTGACCAGCATCGATTGTCGAAAGCGGAACGCCGCGAATTGTTCGTGCGGGTTTTCCCGTCGATAATGCTGCCAATGTATCTGGCGATCGGCGACCAGACGATTCTGGCGAGCGCCTTGCCGGCCATCGTCGGCTCCTTCGGCGAGGCCGAACGCATTTCGTGGATCATGGCCGCCTATCTGGTTGCGAACACGATCGCGTCGCCCGTCTATGGCTACATCGGCGACGTGTTCGGCCGCCGCAAGCTGATGTTCGTGGCGCTCGCGGTCTATATCGTGGCGGGAATTTTTTGTGCGCTGGCTCAGAATGTCTGGTGGCTGATCATCGGCCGTCTCGTGCAGGGGCTGGGCGGCGGCGGTCTGATGTCGCTGTCGCAGGCTCTCGTCGGCGAGGCCGTGCCGCCGCGCGAGCGCGGCAATTTTCAGGGCTATCTGGCTGGCATCGGCATGGCTGCGACTGCGATCGGGCCGCTCGTGGGCGGCTACGTCACCGAGCATCTCGGCTGGCGCTATGTGTTCCTGTTCAACGTGCCGATTGCGCTGGCGGCGGTGGCGATGACGTTCCGGCTCACCGCCAAGCCCGGCACACGCCGCCCCGACTGGCATTTCGACTTTCAGGGTCTGCTGCTATTCGTGGTGTTCATCCTGCCGGTGATGTACGGCCTCGAGCAGGCGCAGCGCATCAGCATGTCGAAACTGCCGCTGATCGCGGCGCTGTTCGCGCTGGCGGGCTTCGTGCTGTTCGTGCTGATCCGCCACGAGCGCAAGATCGACTCGCCGCTGCTGCCGATCGGGCTGCTGCGCCGCAAGGTCATCTGGCAGTCGAACCTGATGGTGTTCTGTCAGGGCGCGATGCTCACCTCGGTCATCACCTTCCTGCCGCTCTACGTGCGGGTGGTGCGCGACGCGCCAGCCACCGTCATGGGCTGGCTGCTATTGCCGATGATGGTGGGGCTGAGTTCGGGCTCGATCATCGCGGGGCGCATCGTGACGCACACGGGCCGCACCATGATCCTGCCGTCGCTGGCGCTGATTCCGGGCTCGGCGCTGCTGGTCTATTTCGCCATCGCGACCCCGCATCTCAGCATCAACCAGATGTCATGGATTCTCGGATTGACGGCCCTGATGCTGGGCAGCGTGATGAGCGTCGTGCAGGTGACGGTGCAGATCGCGGCCGGTCCGAAGATGCTCGGCGCGGCGGCCGCCTCGATCCAGTTTTCGCGCTCCGTCGGCGCGGCGTTCGGCACCGCATTGTTCGCGACCGTGCTGTTCGCCACGTTGTCGATACAGGACGTGGAGGCGGCGCGTTTCTTCGCCGAATTGCTGGACACCGGCCCGGCTGCGCTGGCGACGATTGATCCGGCGCGGCGCGAAGCGATCAACGGGGTGATCGCGACGGCGTTTCAGGCGGGCTTCCTGATCAGCGCTGCATTCACCTGCGTGACGATGGTGCTGGCGTGGGTGAACCCGCAGCGCCGGCTCGCCTGACCGTCAGCGACGTCAGATGAACGCGCCGGAAAAGACGTCAGCGCCATATTCGCCGCGTTCGCTGGCCTTCATGTCGGCGGCGGCGATCACCTCGGCCAGCGTGCGCTTTTCCAGCACGGCGAGAGTTGCGGCGTGCGTCTCGGCGAAGATGTGCCGGAGCGCGCAGGTCTCTTCGTCGCTGCAATCCTCACAGCGCTGGTAGGCGGTCTTCGACAGGCAGGGCAGCGGCGCGACCGGTCCGTCAATCTGACGCAGGATGGCGGCCAGCGTCAGTGTGGACGGATCGGCCATCAGCACATAGCCGCCATCGCGTCCGCGCTTGCTGGTGACGAACCGCGCCCGCTTCAGATCCAGCATGATCTGTTCGAGGAACGGCTGCGGAATGCCCTCGGCCTCGGCTATGTCGCGCGTGCGGATCGACTCCTTAGCGCCCGACCGGACCATGCGGACCAGCGCCTTGAGGGCGTATCTGCAGCGCTGCGTGATCATCGCCAAGGCTCCGCGAGCAATACCGACGATCTAAGCCGGAATTGTCGGAATGCAAGCGAGCGTGACAGAACGTCCCTCATGCGGGCTTCGTCTTCGCCGGTTCGGGCGGCAGCAGATTGTCCCGCGCCCGAAGGGCGGGGAAAAGTTGCGACCACAGGCCCGCGAACGCCATTGCGGCGATCCCCCCGAAAATGACCGCGTAGAACGGGCCGATCAGCGTCGCGAGCGCGCCGGATTCGAACTCGCCGAGCGAGCCCGACGCGCCGACGAAGATCACATTCACCGCCGACACGCGGCCGCGCATGTGGTCCGGCGTATCGGTCTGCACGATCGTGTGGCGGACGAAGACGCTCACCTGATCGGACGCCCCGACCATGAACAGCGCGAAGATCGAAAGCACGATGTTGTTCGACAGACCGAACGTGGTGATCGCGGCCCCATACGCGGCCACCGCCCACATCATCTTCGGCCCGGCTCCGCGCCTGACCGGGTAGCGGGTCAACACCGACGCCATTGCGAGCGAGCCGATCGCCTGTGCGCTGCGCAGGAAGCCGACGCCCCACGGGCCAGCGTTCAGCGCGTCGGAGAAGATTGGCAGCAGCGCCGTCACGCCGCCAACGCAGACAGCCACCATGTCGAGCGAGATCGAGCCGAGCAAGACCTTGTGCGCGTAGATGTGGCGCAGGCCGGCCGTGATGGTCGAGAACGACGGCTTCTCCTTCTTCAGCGGCTCGGGCCGCGCCGAAATCATGAACATCGCCACGGACGCGACGAGATACAAAGCGCAGGCGACGCCGAACACGGTTTGCGCGCCGAAGAAATACAGCAGGCCCCCGATCGCCGGGCCGGCCGTATTGGCGAACTGCTCGAACGAGGAGCTCCACGCCACCGCATTGGCGAAATCCTCGCGCGGCACGAGATTTGGCAGCAGTGCCTTGTAGGCGGGATTGCCGAACGCGCGTCCCGTGCCGATCAAAATCATCAGCACGAAGATCGGATTGACCGACGTGTAGCCCAACAGACTGTAGATCAGCAGCGCGGCCGATACGGCGGCGGTCAGCAGGTTCGACACGGTGACGATCAGCCGCCGGTCATATGTGTCCGCGACATGGCCGGTGATCAACGCGAAGACCAGCATGGGCAGGAAGGTGAACAGGCCAGTCAGGCCGAGATCCCACGCGCTGTGCGTTAGTTCGTAAACGAACCAGCCGACCGCGACGTTCTGCATGGCCGACGAGAGGTTCGCACAGAAGCGCGCGATGCAGAACAATCTCAGGTCGCGATGTCGAAACGCGTTCCAGCCGTCAGACCTTGCACCCGCCATGCTTTCCCAGCTCCCCTGTGCGGCGCCTTCGGCGCTCAGCCCATGTTATTGCCGGCGCGCGGGCCGGATTCGTCGTGATAGGTGACGCCCTGCGGCGCTTCGTTCTCGTAGGCGCGCACTTCCGGCGCGGTTCCTGGCAGGCCAAGTTCGCTCCAGCGGTCGGCGACGCGATCGTAGATCGACTTGCGCAGGGTCGTGCGCTTGGAGAACACCGGCAGGTAGCGATGTTCCTTGCAGGCGTTGATGAGCGCCTTCGATCCGTAGGGCCGCTTTTCCGGCGGGTTTTGCGACGGATCGAGCGGCGTGCTCCATGTGTTGCGGAGGATGTCGATATCGTCGATCGGGTTGCAGCGGCTGCCCATGGCCCAGATCACCTGATCCATGTCGGTGGGATCGACGTCTTCGTCCACCGCGATGATCCACTTGGTGTAATACGAGCCGCCCGGCACCTGCGCGGCGAGCGCCAGCGCCTGCGCCGCATGGCCGGCGTAACGCTGCTCGAGGCTCAGCACCGTCATGCCGAAACCGCCGGCGGCGGCGGGATGCGAATAGACGCCGCAGATGCCCGGAATGCCGAGCTTGTCGAGGTCGTCCCAGATCTTCGCGCCGCGCAGGATGGCGAAAAAGCCGCTCTGCTCGCAGGACGGATAATCCGCCATGAGGGCGTTGGTGAGGATCGGCTTGTTGCGGTAGTGGATCGCCGTGATGTCGACTAGCGGGCACAGCGCTTCGGGCTTGCCATAATAGCCGGTAAATTCGCCGAACGGCCCTTCGTGCTTCATCGAATCCGGGTTGATGACGCCCTCGACCACGAGTTCAGCATTGGCGGGGATCAGCAGGTCGCTGTGCTGCGCCTTCACCACAGCGACCGGCTCGCCCTTGATGCCGCCGGCGTATTCGTATTCCGAGACGTTCTTCGGGAAGGACTGCGAGCCGACCAGCATCAGGATCGGGTCGATGCCCCAGGCGGCCGCTACATGCACCGGCTTGCCCTGCTGCCACGAGCGGGTGATGTGCAGGCGCGCATCCTTGCCGGGCGACAGATAGAGGCCGGTCTGCTTCTTGCCCTGCAGCATCATCCGGTAGGTGCCGACGTTGAGATAGCCGGAATCCGGGTCCCGCGTGATGACGGCGTCGGCGGTGCCGGCATAGCGCCCCCCGTCGAGCGGCCAGTGGCGCGGAATCGGGAGCTTTTCGAGGTCGATCTGATCGCCCGTCAGGGTGTTCTGATAGACCGGCGCCTCGGCGCGGGAGACTTCGCGCGGCGGCGTGCGGCGCTTCATCTTGTCCTTGGTGCGGCGGATCAACTCGACCGTCGGGGTGTCGGGGTGCTCCTCGAGGCTGATGGCGATGCGCTTGACGCTCGGCCCATAGGGATTCCACAGCGACCGCGCCCCATAGGGGCTGTTCTCGAAGCCTTCGATATTGTCGAACAGCACGGCGGGCGAGGGCTTCTGCTTGGCGACCAGATAGGCGATCGCGCTCATCTCCTCGTCGCGGTCGACGGGCTTCGACACCTTGGTGAGTTCGCCGATCGCCTCGACCCGCGACAGCCATTCGCGAAGGTCTCGGACCGGTTCGGTCACGGGGGGCTTCGGGGCTTCGCTCATAGGTGTCTCCTCCGGGATGGTGGAGCCGTTCTACACGGTTCCGTCGAAGTTTCCATGGCCGGTTCTGGCTGCGGAGGAACCCTCTGCGCTTATTCGCTTCCGCCAGCGTGGTCAGAGGTCTAGAAGGAAAATACGCACATCAGCTAGGAGGAAGCCACCGGACATGCTGGAAAAGTCCCGGCCCCAGACCGAATCCAAGAGCGGCATCGACTATTCCCTCCTGCTTCCGCTGATCTGCCACGCCTTTTCGATTCAGCTGCTGACTGCGCTGGTGCGGGTCACCACGTCTTACCGGATTCTCGAACTCGATCTGCCGGTGGTGTGGCTCGGTGTGGTGTCTGGCACGTTCGCGCTGCTGCCGGTGTTTCTGGCGGTGTGGGTCGGGCGCTTCATCGACCGGGGCAACGACGCGCGCGTCGCCTGGATGGGATCCCTGCTGATGCTGGGGCCGTCGATCTGCTTCTACTACTGGCCCGGCAACCAGTTTCACCTGCTGGCCTACACGCTGATCCTCGGCGTCGGCCATCTGTTCATCATGGCGAGCCATCAGATGCTCTGCGTGCGGGCCGGCGGCGAGCGCGGGCGCGACGCGGCGTTCGGCAATTTCTCGGTCGCGCAGGCGATCGGGCAGGGCGTCGGCCCGATGATCGTCGGTCTGTTCGGCGGCGCGGCTCATCTGCCGCCGACGCACGAACTCTATGGCTGGGCAGCCATCGGCATGGCGATCAATGTGGCGATCGGCTTCGCCATCCGGCCGATCCCGCCCTCCAGCCGGCCGAGCCGCGAGGCCCCGCGGGTGCCGGTGATGGAACTGATGCGCACGCCCGGGCTGCTGACCATCATGATGGCCAGCATCATCACCATCACGTCGTCCGACCTGCTCACGACCTATCTGCCGCTGCTGGGGGCGGAGCGCCAGATCGGCGTCGCTTATATCGGGACGATTCTGGCGGTGCGTTCCACCGCGTCGATCTTTTCGCGTTTCGGCTTCGCCCGCATGATCCGCATCGTCGGCCGCCACCGGCTGACGGTCTCCACCATGGTGATCGCCGGCATCGGCTTTCTGGGGCTGGCGCTGCCGCTGCCGGTGGAAGGCCTCTACGTGGCCTCCGCCATCATGGGCGTCGGGCTCGGCATTTCGTCGACGCTGAGCGTCTCGTCCATCGCCGAAATCGTGCCGCCTGCGTCGCGGGGCACGGCGATGACGATGCGCATCACCGGCAATCGGCTCGGTCAGGTTCTGGTCCCGATCGTGGCGAGCTTCATCGCGGCGGGCGCAGGCGCGGCCGGCGTGCTGGCGGTGATCGCCGCCAATCTGGTCGGCTCGGCCGTGGCGGTTCACAGAAGCACGAGGCGGGACTGACATGCGCGCGTGTCTATCGACAGCGTGAGTCGGGCGTCCTAAATCGAAGGCAACGATCCCTGCGAGGATCGGCTCCCCCAACAGATTGCGCCTTCGTTCATGCAGTTGAAGCCCGGCACGTTCGCGATGACGGTCCTGCTCGCGAGCCTGTCGGCTCTCGGGCCGTTCTCGACCGACACCTATCTGGCCTCGCTGCCGCATATCGGGGCGGAGCTGAATGCGCCGAGCGATCAGGTGCAGTTGACGCTGTCGGCCTATCTGATCGGCTTCTCGTTTGGCCAGATCGTGTATGGCCCCATCGCCGACAAATACGGCCGTAAGCCGGTGATGATCGTCGGCCTGTGCGGCTACGTTCTCGCCGCCATCTTCTGCACGCTGGCGACCTCGGTGACGATGCTGATTGTGGCGCGCACGATCCAGTCGTTCGCGGCCGCCGCGCCGATCATTCTGGCCCGCGCGGTCGTGCGCGATTTGTTCGAGGGGCAGAGCGCAGCGCGCGAACTGTCGGTCATGACCAGCATTTCCGGCATGATGCCGG
>CANJEY010000068.1 GCA_947472615.1 Beijerinckiaceae bacterium | reverse complement strand
CGAACACTCGAAGGCCTATGGACGAAAATCGGAGGCCTCATCCAGCTCGTCACGCCAGACGAATGCAGAAACTACTTCACCGCCGCAGGATATGATCCAGAGTGATCGGATTCCGCTCTAGATTGATGGCGAGGGCATTCCGTGACGGGGGTCATGTGGTTAGCCTTCACGAACCCTGGCTTCCGCCTCGGTTTTCAAGCTGTCCCAGCGGGTAATGAGCTGCTGAACGGTTCGGCGGTGGTCCAGTCGCCACTTTTGCCTTCAGGCCCGTTGACGCGGATTTCTTCCGTGAAGACCGATTGCCTATAGTTCTGACGGCGGTCGAACTGTTCCTTGGCGCTCTCTTCCAGAACGGACACGGCGGACTGATACCCGAGGAAGGTCTCGGCCGATTCCGACGCGGTCAACAAGACATACTGGCTGCCACGCGGAACTTTGGTATCTTCAAACTCGCTCCGGCTGAAACCGGCCGCGTTTGGCGCATTGCTGGTTTTCGAGACAATATTGTAGTGACCAACCCAACTCACGCCCTCCGCCTTCTGCAACTTGGGAAGGAAGTCGCTGTGGCGCCACTTGATATACTCCCCTTCCGCAGTCCCGTGAGAGCGGCGCGGGTTGTGTGTGGCTGCCAGCCGGTGGCTTTGTTCAAAGCAATGATCGTCGCCCTGTACGCCTTCGCTATCGTGCCGACCAGCATCGCCTGCTTGAAGCCGGGGCGTCCTGCATGAAGGATGACTAAGTCATTAGTCGATCAGCCTTGTCTTTGCGCCTTGCCGGCTTACCTGCTTCGATTTCACACCTGTGTCGCAGCCATGAATATCCGCGCCTGTCAGGATGCTGAAGCCGGGTGCTGCATGCCATCTCTTATTTTCGCTCCATCTCGCTGACCTTCATCGGGCCAATGGTCCTTCAAAGAAGCGCCTTGTGGTTTCGGCCTGAGATGCGTCCGTTGTGCGATCCCTTAGTCGGGACAAGGACGGGTTCAATCACCTGTCTAGGTTGGCGCACGCGTCAACCGCGAACAATAAGTTAGCGCCACTTTTGGATTTCAATGATTTGTCTGTAACCTGCCACGGTCATGCTGGACCTGAAAAATCTCGAGACCTTCGTATGGGTGGCCCGACTCAACGGGTTCCGCGCAGCCGCGGACCGGCTGAACACGACACAACCCGCTATTTCCACCCGGATCGCCGGACTGGAGCGCGACCTCGGCGCTCGCCTGTTCGATCGCAGAGGCCGCCAGATCATTCTGACTTCTAAGGGCATCGAGCTTCTGGCCTACGCAGAGCGTATGCTCGTTCTCAAGGCCGAGATTGTTCAGAACGTCGGGAATCCTGCGTCCGCCAGTGGGCTTCTTCGCCTGGGCGTGCCAGAGACAATCGTCCACACATGGCTGCCTGTGCTGATCGAACGCATTGCGGCCGCCTATCCGGAGTTGACGCTCGACATCGAGGTTGATTCATCTCCCAGCCTCAAGGCGGCGTTGCTGGCGGAAACGCTTGACGTCGCCGTGCTGTTTGCGCCGGTCGATGAACCGCGATTCACGACGCGTTCCATCTGTTCGTTTCCGCTCGCGTGGGTCGCCAGCGCGAAACTGAGCCTGCCGAAGAGGCGCCAATTGTCGCTCGCCGACATCGCTGGCTGGCCGGTGATTACCTTCCGCCGCGAAACGCCGCCTTATCAGGAAATACGCCGCCTGTTTGCCAGAGATGGCCTTGCGGGCGCGCGCATGTTCGGGAGTTCGTCGATCGCCGCCATGGTTCGTCTGGCGCTGGATGGCGTCGGGGCTTGCGTACTGCCGCCGGTGATCGTGCAGACTGAACTGGGCGACGGGCGTCTGAAGCAATTGAACGTCGAACATGTCATTCCGGCGATCGACTTTCTGATCTGCTTCCGACCCTCGCCGGCGAATTACCTCGCGGAAGCGATCTCCAAGCTGGCGGCGGAGTCCGCGCGCGCATATGCGAGGGCGCCCGCCAACCGATCAAAAATTCTTATACCAAAAATCGAAAACGAGGATTAGACAAATCCGTCCGTTCGTCAGACCTTCTGGTGATCCATAACGGCACGCGGAACGCCGTGCGCCGAGACCGGGAGGAAACCATGACGGATTTCGGCATGACGCGCCGTTCCGCGCTCGCGCTGCTGTCGACTCTGCCTGTCAGCTTCATCGGTCGCGAAGTCTTCGCGCAGGCTATCGCCTCCCTCGCAGAACGAGCCGCCAGCGAAGACCCTGCGGTCTGGTACGAATCGAGCCGTCCCGATCAGGGCGATCAGGTGATTGCGGCTTTTGCGAAAGCGTTTCCCAAGGCGAAAGTCAGGCACGAGAGCATTCCGGGCGGCAACGGCGTCGCGGCGCGCGTCACGCAGGAAAGCATGGCCGGCGCCCGCACCGCAGATATCGTGACCGTCGGTGGCGGAGAAACCACGCAATTGCTCAAGGCAAATCTGATCGCCCCGCAGGATTTTGAAGCCTATGGGCTCGATCCGAAGCTCGTCTTCAGCAAGCGCGCGGTTCATACGGCAGTCACGGTTTATTGCATCGTCTACAACAAGACGCTCGTGAAGAAGAAGCCGGCGGGCTGGGACGATCTGCTCGACCCGCAATACAAGGGCGAAGTCGGAACATGGGTGCGGGCGGCGGCCTTGGCCGAATTGTCACGCGCGTGGGGCGAAGACAAGGTGATGGCCTATTACAACAAACTGCTCGCGCAGGAGCCGATGTTCTTCAACTCGGCCGCTCCGCTGGCCCAATCGGTCGCGGCCGGAGAGATCGCGCTCGGTCTCGGCAGCTATCACAATTCGCTGCCGCCGATGAAGAAGGGGGCTCCCATCGACATCGTGCCGCTCGATCCTTCGCCGATGAGTTCGGTCTTCAGCTTCGTGGCCAGCAAGGCGCGCTCGCCGGCGACCGCAGCGCTGTTCATCTCTTGGCTCTGTTCGCCCGCCGGCAACGTCGTCTACGAGGAAGCGACCGATCGCGGCACGCCGCTCATCGCGGCGACGAAGACCGCCAAGTTCGTGGCCGGTCTCCCGACGACAGAATGGCCGCTGGACAACAAAGAGCCCTATGCGGCCATCTTCGAAAAGATGAACCGTATGGTAGCGAACGTGACGGTCAAGTGACCTTGCGCGGATGAAGGCGAGCGCACCAGCCACACGAAGGGCGGGCGAGTGGGCCGCTGGCGGCGCGCTTCTGCTCGTGCTGGGCTATCTGGTGGTCCTGCCGCTGCTGATACTCGTTGTCGCCGCGTTCCGGCCACATGGGTTTCCTTTCGAGCCCGGAGTCACGTTCGCGCATGTGACGAATGCATTTCTCGACCCCGGCCTGCCGCGATTGATCTCCGGAACGTTGACTTTCGCCATCGGCGCCTCTGCGCTGGCGGTGATGCTCGGGCTGCTGCTAGCGTTTCTGCTCGAGCGTACGGATATGCCGTGGCGCGGCGTCTGGCGCGCCGCCGTGGTTTTGCCGATGGCGATGCCGCCCATGCTGCTCGGCATCGCCTGGACGTTGCTGCTGGGTCCCCGCATCGGGGTGTTCAACGTCATGCTGTCGGAATGGACGGGCGTGCGCGGACCGTTCCTGAACATCTACAGCCTGAGCGGCATGATCTTCGTCGAAGGTCTGGCGCTGGCGCCTTCCGCGTACCTGATGCTCGCCGCGCCCGTCGGCAATATAGGATCGGCCATGCAGGAGGCCGCCGCCATGTCGGCCGCAGGCCCGCTCCGCCGCTGGCTGAAGATCGACCTTCCCCTGCTGACGCCAGCAATCGCGGCCTGTGCGTTGGTCATGTTCGTCGCGGGGCTCGTGGTGTTCGACATTCCGGCCATCATCGGTGTGCCGTCGAAGATCATCGTGCTCAGCACGCATATCTACGGCCTCGCCCACAACCCGCCCGAGAGTCTGCCCCGGTATGGCGAAATCGGAGCGCTGTCCTTCCTGTTCATCGGGTTGCTCGTCGGCCTGGTGGCGCTCTACCAGCGGCTCGGCGCGCGCGCGCAACGCTACGTCGCGATCACAGGCCGCGGATGGCGCAGCAGTCCGGTGCCGTTGCGCGCGTGGAAGTATCCCGCCGTCGCCTTCGTGATCCTGTATTTTCTGCTCACGGTCGCGGCGCCGTTTGCTGCTCTTCTGTGGACGTCGCTGCTGCCTTATCAGGCGCGCATATCGCCTGATCTCATTGGGCTGCTGACAGTCTCGAACCACCTTGCCTTTTTCGGAAACGCCCGCGCGATCTCGGCGACCATTCATTCGCTGGAAGTGGCGCTGCTGGCCGCCAGCGCAGTTGCGGTGCTGGCGTTTCTCGTGGCGGCATATGTGAATCGTTCGCGTGGACCCGGCCGTCGGATCATCGATCTCTTGGCCGCCGCGCCGCTTGCGATTCCCGGCGTCATGATGGGTATGGCGCTCATCTTCGTCTACCTGACATTCGACTGGTTGCCAGTGTACGGTACGATCTGGATCATCGTGCTGGCTTTCGCGGCCGAATACCTGCCGTTCGGAAGTCGGGCCATGAACGGAGTGATGTCGCAGCTGCATCCTGAGCTGGAAGAGGCCGCACGTATGAGCGGCGCCGCGCCGTCGCGCGTTCTACGCAAGATATTGCTTCCGCTTTTCCTGCCGGCCGCCATGGCGGTCTGGCTTTGGGTCTTCGCGCACGCGCTGCGCGCACTGTCGGCGCCCGTGATGCTGCAGGGACGGGACAACATCGTTCTGTCGACGCTTTTATGGGGCTACTGGAATTCCGGCGAGCCGACCATTGCAGCCGCCATCGGCATATGGCTTATCGTGATCCTGACACTGGCGACAATCGGTTGGCGGCTCGCATCTCGCCGTGGCGGGGCCGCGCATGTCTGAAGCCGCGCTTCTATCGGTGGAACGGGTCGCCAAGCGCTACGCAGAAGGTTCGGCGGCGGCTGTTGAAGACATGACTATTGATGTGCGTGAAGGTGAGTTCTTCACGTTGCTGGGTCCGTCCGGTTGCGGCAAGTCGACGACGCTGCGTCTCGTGGCAGGTCTGGAATCCCCTGACGCGGGACGCATCAGGCTCGCGCAGACGGTGCTGTTCGACGCCGCGAAAGGCGTGAACGTCCAGTCCCACAAGCGCGACATCGCCATGGTGTTCCAGTCCTACGCAATCTGGCCGCACATGAGCGTTCTGGAGAACGTGCTGTTCCCGCTTGAAAGTCTCGGGAGGTACGGTCGCGCCGAAAGGATCGCGCTGGCGCGGGCGGCTCTCGACCGCGTCGGCCTGGCACAATTCGAGCACAGGAGTTCGACGCTCCTGTCGGGCGGCCAGCAGCAGCGCGTGGCGCTGGCGCGCGCCATCGTGCGACAAGCGCGGCTCGTGCTTCTCGACGAACCGCTGTCCAACCTCGACACTGCCCTTCGCGACCAAATGCGCGACGAACTCTTCGTTTTGCAGAAGCAACTGGGCGCCACTGTCGTCTATGTGACACACGATCAGGACGAAGCGATGCAATTGTCCGACCGCATCGCGCTGATGCGGTCGGGAAAGCTGGTCGACCTCGGTGATCCAAGACGTCTGTATCTGGAACCGCGCTCGGCGTTCGGCGCGAAGTTTCTTGGGCGTACGCACCTTCACCGCGCGAAGGTGCGCGAAGTTTCCGGCACCGGGAGCGTCGTGCAAACGACTTTCGGCGACCTGATGATCGATGGCGTGCGTGCGTCCGCCGGGATCGACATGTTGCTGATGATCCGTCCCGAGCACGTCGAGGTCGAGCCGCAATCTTCGACAAGACCTTCTGCCAATTCGTTCGAGGCTCGCATCGTTTCCATGCGGTTTTCTGGCCGGACCGTGTTGTATGAAGCAGCCATCGGCGGTGAAAGACTGGAGGCGCTGACGACCTCGTCGCGCATGTTCGAGCAGGGCGACGTCGTGCGGCTGCATCTGCCGTCCTCGCGGTGTCGCCTCCTGCCGTTGGAGGATGCGTGATGGCGATCATCGAACCCGAACGGCGCACGCCCGTCGTCGCCGAGGCGGATGTGGTGGTTCTCGGCGGGGGACCAGCAGGTCTGTTCGCAGCCATCGCGGCGGCCCGGAAAGGTGCGTCGACGCTGCTTCTGGAACGATATGGCTTTCTGGGCGGGATGGGAACGGCAGCTGGCGTGACCAGCTTCTGTGGCCTCTACGCGAATGTTCACGGACGTTTTGAACGCACGGCGCGTGGGCTGACAGACGAGTTTCTGGATCGCCTTTCTCGTATGGATGCGCTCAACGAGCCGCATTCGATCATGGGTCAGACGCTCGGTCAGTCCTACGACAATGCTGCATGGAAATGCGCCGCGGACGACATGGCGATTGCGGCTGGCGTGCAATTGCGCTTCCACACACTGGCTGTCGGCGCCACTATCGACGGCGGCCGCATCACGCATGTTCTCATCGAGACAAAATCGGGACGCGCGGCGATCGGCGGACGCGTTTTCATTGATTGTTCAGGCGACGCTGACCTCGCTTTCTGGGCTGGCGCCCCGACCGAGAAAGGCGACGAACATGGCTTTATCGCCTATCCGACAATGATGTTTCGCATGGGCGCGGTCGACGACGCGCGCGCGCTCGCATCGAAGCCCATGCTGCGCGGCAAGCTCGAAGATGCGCAGCGTCAGGGACGAACCGATCTGCCCCGCCTGTCGGCTTCGTTCAATCCGCAGCCGCACGCGGGCGAATGGCGTTCGAATGCTACTCAGATTTCGCATGAGGGCCATCCGGTCGATGGAATCGCGTGGCTCGAACTCAGTCAGGGTGAAATCGAAGGACGTCGGCAGATCCGCGCCTATTTCGATTTCTATCGCAGCGAAATCCCTGGTTTCGAAAAGGCCTATCTGCTCGACATTGCCCCGCAGATCGGCATTCGCGAGACCCGCCGTCTGGTCGGTCGTCATGTCATCCATGAGGATGAAATTCTTGGCGCTGCCGACGTGGCCGATCCGATCGGTGTCAATGGCTGGCCTGTGGAGCGCCATGTTCGCGGTGACGTGGAATGGAAATTCATTCCCGGCCGCGGCTACCACCAGATGCCGTATGGCGCTTTGTTGACTCGCAAGGTCGCCAATCTGCTCGTGGCTGGACGTTGCGCCTCTGCGACACCTGTGGCCCAATCCTCGATCCGGGTCAGCGGGACGTGTTTCGTGATGGGCCAAGCGGGAGGTACAGCTGCGGCGCTTTCCTTGCGCGCAGAATGCGACGCAATCGCCCTCGATCCGCGCGTGCTTGCTGCGGAGCTCGCGCACGACGGAGTCTATTTCGGAGACGATTGTGGTGGTTGACAATCGCTTTGCAGGACGAACGCTTCGGGTCGGTCTGCTCGGCTGCGGGCAAGTCAGCGCCAACCATGTAAAGGCCTGGTCACGGTTGAATGATGCGAAGATTGTGGCCTGTTGCGATCCTGCGCGCGATCGCGCCTTGAACCGCGCCGTTGAAGCTGGCGGCGCCGCGGTCTATGAAGACGCGGACGAGATGTTGAGGCGCGAAGCGCTCGACGCCATCGACATCATCAGCCCCCGACACGTTCATGCGGAGAACCTGCAGCTTGCAGCGCGATACGGTGTCGACGCGCTCTGCGAAAAGCCCCTCTGCCCAACCTACCCGGAGGCGCAATCGCTGCTTGATTCAATTGCCGGCATCATCCGCATCATGGTCAACGAGAACTGGCGGTTTCGCCCCTATTATCGGAAGATTGGTGAGTGGATCGCGCAGGGTCGGCTGGGACGCGTCGTGCACTATCGCGTCGCCTTGTATCGCTCTGGACTTATACCAGACGCCGAAGGGCGCATCGACGCCATTGTCCGCATGCCTTTCGTGGCGAACGAACAGCGCTATCTGATCGCCGAGTCGCTGATCCACGAATTTGATGTTGCGCGTTCGCTCGTCGGCGAAATGAACGTCGTCGCCTCCCGCGTCGCCCGCGTATCGCCTGCAATCGTCGGCGAAGATACGGCGTCGATTCTTCTGGAGTCAAAGGATGGCGTATCCGTCTCCGTCGCGGGCGCGCTGATGGCGGCGGGATTTTCTTCTCGCGCCGGCGACCGGCTGGAAATCATCGGAACGCGCGCGAGCGCTGTCCTTGACGACGCGCAGCTTTCGCTTCTCGGACCTGAGCCGGAACGCCATGTTTTCGATGAAGAAGCTGTGAGACAGGGAATGTTCGACGATTCGATCAAACATTTCGTTGCGTGTCTTCGGACTGGCGAGCCGTTCTGGACGGATGCGACCGACCAGCTTGCAACGCTGAAACTTGTCGATGAGGCCTATGCGCTCGCAGGAAGCGCGCGCGTCCTCTCGAACTTCAAGTCCTGAAGGAGCTGTGGATGGAAACCGATTTCGACGTCATCGTCATTGGCGCGGGCGGCGCAGGCATGACGGCAGCGATCACGGCTGCCGAAAACGGCGCGCGAGTTCTTGTCGTTGACGCCGCCCGCCGAACCGGCGGTACGACCGCCATGTCCACTGGCACGATCTACGCGGCCGGCACGTCGTTGCAGCGTCAAAAGGGAATCGATGACACGCCCGACGCGGCGTTCAACTACATCATGACGCTTAACCAGTACCGAGCCGACGCATCGCTGATTCGCACCTTCTGTGATCGGGGAGCCGCCGCACTCGACTGGCTGATGTCTATCGGGGTCGAATATCGCGTCGAACACGTTTATATTGCGGGCGTGGACACAGTGGCGCGCGGACATCGCGCCGCCCACTTCGGCGCCGCCGTTGCGGAAGGGCTCGACCGCGAGATGCACGCGCGGGGCGTCACGCTGTCGTTGAAGACTCGCGTGCAGAAACTTCATCGCAACAACTCGGGCGCCATCGCCGGCATTGAAGTGGAGGGCGAGATCATCACGTCCCGAGCGGTGATTGTCGCGACGGGCGGCTTTGGAGCGGATCGCGAACTGATGGCGCGCTACTATCCAGACGCCGCGAAGCAGGGCGAGGGCCTCGTCTATACCGGTTCGGAGACCAACAAAGGTGATGGTCTTCGAATGGGCCTTGACGCAGGCGCGACCTTGACTGGTTTCAACTGCGGTCTGCTCCAGGTGAGCGCCGGCTTTCGTCGCGAACAGGATTCCTATCTTCCTGGCTGGCTGCTCTATGTGAATCGCGACGGCATACGATTTGTGCGTGAGACAGCGCAGTACGCCGTCATGGAAGGGGTCGTTAAGGCGCAGGTTGGAGGCGATTGCATCGCGATATTCGACGAGGAGGCGCGCGCGGCGTCGAAAGTGATCACCACCTATAAGCCGCTGTTTGCCGGATGGGTTGCTGACCTGCTGCTGGAATACGTTCGGGAAGGAACGCTCCTGCGCGCGGACACCTTGGAGGAACTGGCAGAACGTTCTGGCGTGCGCGCAGATGCGCTGATGACAACGGTCGACCTTTATAACGCCGATTGCGACGCGGCGTACGATTCGCACTTTTTCAAGGACAAGTCGTATCTGAAGCCAGTCCGGAAGCCCCCGTTCTATGCCGCGCGCATTCGTCCCTGCGTGGTCGTCGCAACCGCCACGGGCCTGAGAATCGACCGCCACGCACGAGTGCTGGATGCCGCCAACCGCCCCGTTCCTGGCCTCTTTGCGGCCGGAGAAGCAACGGGAGGCGTCATCACGGAACGGTATTTCGCTGGCGGCATCTCGATCGCCAACAATGTCATATTCGGTCGTATCGCAGGCGAGAACGCCGCCGCTCCAGCATGATCGCGCATCATCGGCGTCAGACCGTGACGGCAGGCCAAAAGGCGACGACGCTATTATCGTAGGCGTACAGCTTTCGGAATACGACTTCCACCATGCTTGCGTGTCTGCCAGTCCGCGCGGCAGCGATTGAGCGGCAACTTGTGAAAATCGAAAAATCGGGGCAATTTGCACCTAGATCTACAAGCGACTGTATGTCGGCTTGGCAAACTAGGGAGACACCATGAACCGCTTTGCGTTCGGCGCCCTTCTCGGCATTTTTGCAGTTCAAGCCGCTTTGGCGCAGGCTCCGACTGGCAAGGTCACTGTGGTGACGTCCTTCGCCAAGGATGTCACCGACCCCTACAAGAAGGCCTTCGAAAAGGCCTATCCGGGCCTGTCGTTGGAGGTGCAGAACCGCAACACCAATGCGGCCGTGAAATTCATTGAGGAAACGAAATCGGCCAACGCGACGGATTTGATGTGGGCTTCTGCGCCGGACGCATTCGAGGTCCTCAAGGGGAAGGGGCTGCTGACGAAGTATCAGTTGAAAGCGCAGGGCATCCCCGAGAAGGTCGGCTCTTATCCCATCAATGATCCGGGCGGGTTCTATTTTGGCTTCGCCGCATCTGGGTACGGGATCATGTGGAACGAACGGTATGTGCGCGCCAACAAGCTGCCGGACCCGCAGGAATGGAGCGATCTTTCAAAGCCGATCTATTTCGACCATGTGGCGATCGCCGCACCATCACGTTCAGGCACGACGCATCTGACGATCGAAACCATTCTTCAGGGTGAGGGGTGGGACAAGGGTTGGCGCACCATCAAGCAAATCGCCGGCAACTTGCGGCAGGTGACGGACCGCTCCTTCGATGTGCCGGAGCAGGTGAATTCCGGCCAGGTCGGCGTCGGCATCGTGATCGACTTCTTCGCCTTCTCGGCTCAGGCGGCGGGGTTTCCGGTCAAATTCGTCTATCCGAGCGTCACGACGGTCGTGCCTGCCAATCTGGCTATCATCGCGAATCCACCGAACCGGGCGGGCGCGGAAGCTTTCGTCGAATTTCTGCTGTCGCCAGCGGGGCAGGAAGTCCTGCTTGAGCCATCGATCCGCCGCCTGCCGGTCAATCCCGCCATCTATGCCAAGGCGCCGGCGGACTATCCCAATCCCTTCAAGGATCCGCGTTTCACGAAAATGATCTCGTTCAGTTCGGAGAAATCCGAGCAGCGCACGGATGCTGTCGACGTCCTTTTCGATCAGATGATCACGTTCCAGCTTGCGGGCCTGAAGGCTGCGACCAAGTCTATCCAAGCGGCAGAGGCGGCGCTGGACAAGAAGGATAATGTGCAGGCGCGCGCGCTCATCGCGGAGGCGCGGGACGCCGTCGCCGCCATGCCGGTGAGCGATGTGCAGGCCGGCAGCGCGGAGACCAGAGCCGCCTTCACTGGCGCGAAAGAAAAGACGGCGCGGCAAGCTGAAATCGAACAGCGATGGTCGGCTTTCGCCAAGGAACAATATGCGAAGGCGCAGGCCAAAGCTGATGAAGCGCTGAAGTTGACGAGATGACGTTGCGTCCCATCTGTCCATCAGGCCGATGAGCATCGCAGTAACGTCGGCAGGGGTTTCGGCGACGCGCGCTCCTGTGCGCGTCGGCGAACTGGCGCTGGGTCTGTCTATCGCGGCGTTCCTGCTGGTCTTCGTTGCCTGGCCGGCCGTGGCGGTGACCTATGTGGCTTTCACAGAAAAGGGCACGGGCGCTTTCACGCTGATCAATTTTCAGGATTTTGCGCGGACGGACCTTTTCGTCCGTTCGCTCTGGAATTCGATTTATGTAGGCGCGGCGACGGTCGCCTGGGCGTCTGTCATTGCGCTGCCGCTGGCGGTTCTCACAACCCGTTTCTCATTTCGAGGCGCCATCGTCATCCAGACGCTCGGCTTCGTGCCGCTCATCATGCCTCCCTTCGTCGGGGCTGTGGCGATGCAGATGCTTTTCGGACGAAATGGCACGATCAATCTTCTGCTTTCGGATTGGTTCGATGTGCGCATTCCCTTCATGGAAGGCTTGAACGGCGTCATCTTCGTCGAGGCGTTGCACTACTTTCCTTTCATTCTCATCAACGTGTCGGCCAGCCTGCGAAACATCGATCGCGCGATGGAGGAGGCGGCGCAGAACCTCGGCTGCTCCGGCTTTCGCCTGCTGCGACGGATTGTGCTGCCGCTGGCTGCTCCGGGCTACATGGCCGGCGCTTCGCTGGTTTTCGTGAAAGTCTTCGACGACCTGGCCACACCTCTGTTGCTCAATGTGAAGGACATGCTCGCGCCGCAGGCCTATCTGCGCATCACATCGATCGGAATCGCCGATCCGATGGGCTATGTCATCGCGGTGGTGCTCGTTGTGATGTCTGTCGCGTCCATGGGGCTGGCGGCGCTCGCCACGCGGGGCGTCGATTATGCAACGGTTCAGCGCGGCGGCGGCGGGATTGCGCGCCGCTCGCTGCGGCCTGCCGAAAGCTTTGCGGCCTATCTTGTCGTCGGATTCATTCTGCTGCTGGTGCTCGCGCCACACATTGGCCTGCTGCTGCTCTCCTTCGCGACGGTCTGGTCCTTCAGCCCTCTCCCGGACGCCTTGACGACGGCGCATTACGTGCGAGTCTTTTCGGAAAGCGGCGTCTACATCAAGAATACAATCCTGTATGCTTCGCTCGCGGGGCTCATTGATGTCGTCGTCGGAACGGCCATTGCATGGCTGGTCTTGCGCACAAAGCTTTCATTCAGACATTGGCTCGATTGGGGCGCGACGGCGGCGCTTGCATTTCCGGGCGTCGTGATCGGTATCGGCTATCTGCGCGCCTTCTACGACGTGCGCCTGTTCGGCGGCGCGCCGCTGGCGACGCTTTGGATCATGATCGTACTCGCCGTCGCGGTGCGCCGTCTTCCATACGCCCTGAGGGCGAGTCATGCGGCGTTGCTGCAGATATCGAGATCGCTTGAAGAAGCCGCCGAAAATCTGGGTGCGACGCGCCAGCGCGCGGTGCGCCGCATCGTGCTGCCCTTGATGACGGGCGGGATATTGGCGGGCTTCGTGACATCGTTTGCAACTGCGGCCGTCGAGTTGTCGGCGACGCTGCTTCTGGTCCAGTCGAATTCTGACGCGCCCTTGGCCTACGGCGTTTACGTCTTCATGCAATCGCCAGCAGGCCGTGGCGCGGGCGCTGCTCTGGGCGTGGTGACCGTGATCATCGTTTGCGCTTGCGCCCTGTTGGCGCAGTTCGGCATTGAGCGAAGCCAGAACGCAAAGGGGGCCCTGCAATGAGGCCGGGACCGCAAAGCGACGGGCGTCATCAGGCCGCCGGCGTTGAAATATCAGGCGTCAATCTCTCGTACGGAGCCAACCACGTCCTGAAGGACGTCGAACTCAATATCGAGCCCGGCGAATTCTTCGCCTTCCTCGGTCCCTCGGGTTGCGGCAAGACGACGCTTTTGCGCCTCATCGCGGGGTTCAACGTGGCAGACAGCGGTGAGGTGAGGATTGCCGGCAGGGATATCGGCAAATTGCCGCCGTGGAAACGCGACGTCGGCATGGTCTTTCAGTCTTACGCGCTCTGGCCGCATATGAGCGTGCGCCGCAATGTCGCCTTCGGTCTCGAGGAGCGCCGGTTGCCGCGCGCCGAGATCGCTGCGCGCGTCGCCGCCGTGCTCGATCTGGTTGGGCTCGCGGCTTTCGCCGAGCGGAAGCCATCCCAACTCTCTGGGGGCCAGCAGCAGCGAGTCGCTCTCGCGCGAACGATTGTCACAGAACCGAAGGTCCTGCTCCTGGACGAACCGCTGTCCAATCTCGATGCAAAAATGCGCGTGCAGGTGAGGGGCGAGTTGCACGACCTGCAGCGGCGACTTGGCATCACGACAATTTTCGTCACCCACGATCAGGAAGAGGCGAATGCGATCTGCGATCGCATCGCGGTCATGAGCGACGGCGTCATTCAGCAGGTCGGCGCTCCGAGAGATCTATATGCGCGCCCCGCCAATCTCTTTGTCGCGAACTTCCTGGGCGCCGCCAACATCTTGCCGGGCATTGTGACGACAAGGGACGGAGTTTCGGTCTTCGACATAGGCGGCGGTGCATTTCTGCCGATCCCGGAAGACGCCGCAATTCCACAAGGAGCCAGTCTTGTCTTTCGACCTCAGGACGCGTGCATGGCGCCTGCGCATCAAGGCGAGCCAGGCCTTGATGCCCGAATTCTTTCACATGAGTTTCTTGGTTCGATCGTGCGTTATCGACTGCGCCTTGGCGGAGCCGATGTCCTTGTGGACACGCCATTCCACGCCGGCAGCGAGATATTGTCCAACGGGTCTACCGTCGCGTTTTCCCTGATGGCCAAGGCGGGAGTTTGGCTGGAGAAGTAGACGCTGGGCATGTTGCGGCGTGGGCGCTATTGTTTGTATCGCTATGCTGATTGCATCGAAGTATGCAACTTTGCGAGCTGGATAAAATCCGAAGAAGATCCCTACAGCAGCCGAGTACACGAAGCCTGTGCCGACCGCGATCAGGGAGATCGGCGCATTCCAGCCGGTTGCGAAGGAGATGATCTTCGACGCGATGACGATGCCAGCGACACCGCCCATGACGCTCATGAACACCGCCTTGGCGAGAAGCTGCCACCGCAGATGAAGACGTCGCGCGCCCATCGCCATGCGCAGAAGGATTTCGCGGGTGCGTTCGGTGACCGACATCAAGATAATATTCATGATGCCGATGCCGCCGACGAAGAGCGAAATCGATGCGACCGAAGCGAACAGAAACACGAGGACTTCGTCGCTTCCCTAGGTGGTTTCGGCAATCTGATTGACGTTACGAATGTCGAAATCCTTCGCAGGTCGAGCCTTGGCCCAATGGCGTCGCGACAGAGTGGCGGCGACCTGCGCGATGGCGACAGGCGCCTGCGCGCCCTCGCGCTGAACCGCTTGCGCATCCACCGCGGTCAACGTTGACGCGCTGCCGAAGCAGCTGCGTACGCTATGGGTTGGTGACAGCACCCGGCACGGCGACGATCAGATTGGTGCGAAGGCCTCGGATCTGATTGCGCACCGCCTCATTTGCACCGGGCCCGCGTCAACTCTTGGGCCAGCATGTCGGCTGGCGAACGCAGGGGCGAGCTTCTCGAGCGGAGCAAGGCGCCGGACCCGACCGGCAAACT
>CANJEY010000067.1 GCA_947472615.1 Beijerinckiaceae bacterium | reverse complement strand
TGGACCCATGTATTTGGCCGATATACAGGAAGCCATTTCGATTTTCGGCCAGCGCTTTGTACAAATTTATGGTCAGGGCGAAAGCCCCATGACAATCACAACACTTGCTCGGCGCTTTCATGCCGATAGCATGCACCCTCGCTTCTTGCAGCGGCTCGCATCGGTAGGGGTACCACATTCGGCCGTTGAGGTGCGCATCGTGGGTCCGGACGGACGCCCTTTGCATCTTAGCCACGATGGAGAGATCGAAGTTCGCGGCGCGACGGTCATGCGTGGATACTGGATGAATGAGAAGGCGACCCAAGATACTATTCGGGATGGCTGGCTCAGGACGGGAGACATCGGTCGACTGGATCAAGATGGTTTTCTTACGCTCACGGATCGATTAAAGGACGTGATTATCTCTGGAGGATCAAACATCTACCCACGGGAGGTCGAGGAAGTGTTGCTGATGCATCCTGCCGTCGTGGAGGTTTCTGTGGTGGGCGAAATCCATCCGGAATGGGGAGAGTCTGTTGTTGCCTTCGTAGTACTTGATGCTGCAGTGGATGACGATTCACTCGATGAGCACTGTCTCAGATTAATTGCCCGTTTCAAGCGCCCCAAACGTTATGTCCGCTTGGCGGAGCTACCAAAAAACAATTACGGGAAGGTACTCAAGACAGCGCTAAGAGCGACCCTTGCCCACATGCCAAATTAGAAGTGCATTGCCTTTATTCGTCCGATCCGATTCCGCTCGTGGAGATTCGTGAATGAATATCATCGCGATCTGTGTCGATGCGATCTCTGAGGTTAGCGATACCACGCTGGGCGAGGGCGCCGGCCTTCTCGCCCTTGTAGAGGGTCGCCTGCTCTATCTTACGCGCTCCTGTTCGAAGCAGCGCTGGGGTTGTCACCGCGCGACATAACACGACCGAAGCAATCGACACGGCCTTCGTGGTCCTCACTCGCAAGCCCGGCTACGCGGTTGAGGCCGATGCCGACCGGCCGGAGGCCCTACACAGCGCCAGAAGCTGCCGCGCCTGCGGCCCATTCTTCGACTGCCTGGCTACAGCCCTCATCATACGCGCATCAAAATCAGCCCGGAGTGGGATAGACATGGCGAAACTCCCGCATTCGCCATGTTGAATCATTCAATCGGTGATTTGGAAATCAGGTAATTCCACGAGACCGAGAGTCAGGAATTCAGGGATTGAGAATTATGCCGACGATCCGGTCGAGCTTCACGGCGAGCGCGCGCACCTATAGCGCTCGAAGAGTCTGGCGGGATATGCTGGAGACGGGAATGTCGTGCGGCCTCCACAAGATCGAGCGCCTGATGCGCGCCAATGCTCTTCGGCGCGGCCGCGTCGCCGTGGCCTGCCGAAGGACGAGGGCGAACGTTCGGGGGTCGTGGCGCCCAATGTCCTCGACCGGCAGTTCACCGCCGATCAGCCCAATCGAAAATGGATATCGTCAGCGTAGTCACTTGGGCAAGTGTTGGGCTATGCAATGCACCTCGACGCGCATATGTTTCAAGGTAATGCTTGGAGATTAGGTTTGCCTCGCCTGGGGAGGGAAGATGAGCGTCGCACTGGTCACAGGAGGTGGAAGCGTCATTGGAGTCGGCGTCAGCCGCGTCCTGATGGAAGACGGCTGGACTGTCGTACTCGCCGACCTGAGCGCGACGAATCTGGAGAAGGCGCGCGACGAACTTCGCGGTTCGGGCGAAGTCGAAACCCTGCAGGTCGATGTCACCGATCTGGCCGGGATGCAGTCTGCGGTTCGCTCTGTCGAGTTGCGGCGCGGTTCTGTCGGAGCGCTGGTGACTGCGGCTGGAGGTCAGGAAGGTTTGCGAGGAAAATCTGGAGTAGTGGGCGACGGGCCTGCGCGGCGAACGTTCCTGGACATGGACCCTGCGGAATGGTCCATCATTCTCGAAGCAAATCTTACCGGCGTCATGAATGCCTGCTATGCGGTGTTGCCCGGCATGCTTTCTGCAGGCCGTGGAAGCGTCGTCTCCATCGCGTCCGGCGCGGGTGTTCGTGCGCGTGCGCGGGCGTCGATCTATTCGGCCTCGAAAGCCGGCGTTATCAAATTCGTGCAGGCTGTTGCACAGGAGCTTGCGCCTACAGGCGTTCGCCTCAATTGCGTACTTCCTGGCACGACCGACGCCCGATGGCGCGACGAGCATTATGTCAACGAGCGTCCTTCGCCCATGGGTGTTCCGACCCATGCGCGGGATGTTGGAAACGCTGTGGCGTTTCTGGTTTCGACGCGCGCCTCGCACATTACCGGCACTTGCATCGACACGTCCGGCGGCGCGACGCTTTACTGACAATCCCAGCGGCGATCCGAGAGACCATCATGTCTGTCAGCGGCAAACTCGCCCGGCGCATTGCATTGGTGACCGGAGCTGGCGGAGGACTCGGTAGCGCCATTTGCGAAGCATATGCTCGGGAGGGCGCTTCGGTGGCGGTGCTGGACCTGAACGTTGCTTCCGCGAAGCGGGTCGCGGCGCGCATTGTTCGCGCGGGAGGCAGGGCGATCGCGATTCAGGTTGATGTTTCCGACCCTGATTCAGTTAAGGCCGCGATTGGGATCGCGATTGCAGAATTTCGAAGGATCGACATTCTGGTCAATGGCGCGGCCTTACGCCCGTCTCCTCGCGGCACGGTGCTGGACCAGAGCATTCACGATTGGCGAATGGCGTTCGCAGTCAACCTGACCGGCCCATTTCTCATGTGCAAGTTCGCCATTCCTCACCTCCGGAAATCGAAGCGCCCGGTCATCATCAACATCGCCTCGCAACTGGGGCAGCGGGGCATCGCGGGCCGTAGCGCCTATGGGTCGAGCAAGGCGGCCCTCATCCAGATGACCAGATCTCTCGCAATCGACTTTGCAAGCGACGGGATAAGGGCGAACTCGCTTTCGCCGGGGGCGACGCTGACGAAGAACATGGTCGGGACCTATGGGTCGGCCCAAGCTGCCGAGCAGCGATTGGGCTCCCTACATCTGACCGGCCGTCTCGGCCGTCCCCGCGACATCGCCGCAGGCGCAGTGTTTCTGGCCAGCGACGAGTCCCGATTCATGAATGCGGCCGATCTTCTGCTGGACGGCGGATATGTCTCATTCAAGGGAAGAGTCACGATCGAAAGGAGCGGCGCGAATGTCTGACGTTCGCACACTTGCCGGAAAAACCGCGATCGTTACAGGCGCTTGCGGGATGTTGGGCGCGGCAATCGCTCGGATGTTTTCCGAAGAGGGATGCCGCGTAGCCATTATTGACCACGACGCGAAAACACTCTCGCGGATTGCCACAGGCATCAACGCCAGCGGCGGCGATGCGATCGATATCGAAGCCGTGGCCCATGATCCAGTTGCTGCTGCGTCTGCCGTCACAGCCGCAATGGCGCGCTATGGCGCGCTGGACATTCTCGTCAATGCAGCCGGAACGGAACAAAGAAAACTGCAAAACGCTGTCGATCTCGATTGGTCTGCCCCCTGAAAGGTGATCCTCCCTGAAGTATGGCTTTACGGCCTGATGGAGGACTACGAATGGCAAGGAAGAGACACAAGGCAGAAGAGATCGTCACCAAGCTTCGGCAGGTTGAGGTGCTGACCGCGCAGGGCCGTCCGGTTGCGGAGGCCATTCGGTCGATAGGTGTGACGGAAGTTACATACTATCGGTGGCGGTCGGAATACGGCGGCCTGAAGGGCGATCAGGTGAAGCGGCTGAAGGAGCTTGAAGCGGAGAATACGCGGCTTCGCCGAGCTATCTCTGATCTGACGCTTGAGAAGCTGATCCTGAAAGAGGCCGCCTCGGGAAACTTCTAAGCCCCGCGCGTCGCCGTGCCTGCGTGGATCATGTGGTCGCCGAACACGGCGTCTCCGAGCGGTTTGCCTGCCGGGTTCTCGGCCAGGACGCTAACCGCCCGCTGGGAAGTTCTTCGACGGCGTCCGCTGTCAGGGGTATCGCGAACCTTCGCAAGCGCGCCGCCTGCGGACTCGCAAAAGTCCTGATCTGCACGACGGCGGGCGCGGTCGGAAAAGCTTTTCCGGATTTCGACCGAACTTTTCGGTCGCTCCGGTGAAAAGGATTTCCGGCTCGGCTCCATATATCGCCGCCTGACGTGGGAACGGCTATGGGGCATCGCGTGATCGTGCTATAGTTTCGTTTCCGAAACTCATGGTGCCGCCATGCCTAATATCGCCATCCTACCCAAGCCCGCCGCTCCGAAGCCCAAGCACGCTGGCGGTCGGCCGACTGCTTATCGGTCGGAGTTCTGCGGCCGTGTCATTGAGCTGATGGCCGAGGGCCGGAGCCTTGACGGCTGCGCCTCGTTACTCGGCGTGCATCCAGACTCTCTCTATGAATGGCAGAACCGGCACAGAGAGTTTTCCGATGCCGTTAGGGCTGGCAGGGCAGCGGCGACAACCTTCTGGGAAGACCAACTGCTGCACGTCGCCAAGGGCGGTTCTGGCAATGCGCAGGCGATTCAGTGGGCGCTCAGGAACCGCTCACGCGCGGCCTCTGGCTGGCATCACGACGCCCAACGGCTTGAGCACACTGGGCCGGATGGCGGGCCTATCAAGACCGTCAGTGCGCCGCCGCTCGATCTGTCTGCGCTGCCGTATCATCTCCGAGAGGAATTGCGCGCGGTGCTGGTCGCACAGCTGGAGAAGGCGAAGCAAATTGATGGTTCGTGCGAGGAAGGCTGAGGCAGGCGCTGGCTAAGCGACCCTGCTGACCATCGGCACCCTGAAGAAGATCGGTCGCGACGCTGATCTCCGGCTCGGGGCCGTCCCCATCTTCTTGTGGGCCTCCCAGCAGATATGTGAATGTCGGCAGGAAACGCAAGCGTCAGCCGTCGACTGTCCGAAACCCAGCCCAGCCCGCGCCATGTGTGGGATAAACTGTGGGGGCAGTCAAAATCCAACCAAGTAAGTATTTGATTCCATGATAGATTGACAGATAAAATGGTGCCCAGGGGCGGAATCGAACCACCGACACTGCGATTTTCAGTCGCATGCTCTACCAACTGAGCTACCTGGGCGTCCGGCGCGAAGCGGCGCGGAATGGTGGCCTTATAGGCAGGGCCGGAGGGCTTGTCCAGACGTGCAAGCAGCGAAATCAGCGTGCGCCGAACATGCCAGTCTAGCAGCCGAAGACAGCAGACCGCCGGTCCCGCAAAGGCTTCAATCGCGCTCATTCCGAGATGGTTCGCGCGGCGGCGCGCCATCTTCCTCGTCATCGTCGTCGACTGCCGGAATCGCATAGGTTCCGCCGAGCCAGCGCGCGAGATCGATGTCGGCGCAGCGCTTGGAGCAGAACGGCCGGTAGCGTTCAACGCTCGGCTTGCGGCAGATTGGGCACGGGCGCGCCGGGATCCGGTCGGCGCCGCCCGCATTGTCGTTGGCCGGATCGCTCACCGGTCAGACCCGATTCAGCCAGAAGAAATGCGCCGGATAGCCTTCGCCCGCCAGTAGCGCCAGCGTCTCGTACAGCGGCAGTCCGACCACGTTGGTATAGGAGCCGACCAGTTTCGCCACGAAGGCCCCGCCGAGGCCCTGGATGGCGTAGCCGCCGGCCTTGCCGCGCCATTCGCCAGACGCGATGTAGGCCTCGATCTCGGCTGCTGACAGGCGCTTGAAGCGCACGCGCGTCTCGACCAGACGGCGGCGCTCTGCGCCCTTGGGTGTGATGAGGCTGACGCCGGAATAGACGCGGTGGGCGCGGCCGGAGAGCAGCCGCAGGCAAGCGCCCGCCTCATCCGCCAGTTCGCACTTGGGTAGAATGCGGCGGCCGACGCACACCACCGTATCGCCCGCGATCGTGAAGCAGGAGCCGAGGTCGGGCCGGGCCGCCGCTATCTTCGCGGCCGCGTTGGCCTTCTCGCTGGCGAGCCGCACCGCGAGGCTGCGCGGCAACTCGCTGCGTTTCGGGGTTTCGTCGAGGTCAGCCGGAATCAGCGCATCGGGCTCGATGCCGATCTGCTGCAGCAGCGCGAGTCGCCGCGGCGATCCCGACGCCAGTACGAGTTTGGGACGCCAGCTTTTCTGTTCGTTCACGGTGCGGCGTCCGCCATTCGGTCAGCCATGCGGCCTGACGATCACTTGAAGCGATAGGTGATGCGGCCCTTGGTCAGGTCGTAGGGAGTCATCTCCACCAGCACCTTGTCGCCTGTCAGCACGCGGATGCGGTTCTTGCGCATCTTGCCGGCGGTGTGGGCGATGATTTCATGGTCGTTCTCGAGCTTCACGCGAAACGTCGCGTTGGGCAGGAGTTCGGAGACGATCCCCGGAAATTCCAGCAGTTCTTCCTTCGACATAGGATCCCATCTGATGACGCCCGGCCGATGACCGGCTCCGGTGCGCAAAGCCGAAATAGCGCGGCCCGCCCCTGGACGGAACGGACAATTGCGCGGAACCTAATCGAGATCGCCCGGTTTGTGAACCATTCTGGCGACCGTAAGCCGAATTGCCCCCTGCGGTCAGGCCGGGGGCTGCGCCTGAGCCTCGGCAGGAGAAGGCGCGGCGGCGGCCAGATCGGCCTTCTGGAAGGCGTTGTAGCGGCGGATCGCCAGCGGGATCAGCCCCAGATAGCTGACCACCAGCACGATCAGCACCTCCATCGGATATTGCCACAGCAACAGCAGCAGCACCGCAGTGCCGAACAGAACCGGGATGAACCATTCGCGCGGCACACGGCCGATCTTCTTGCCGGAGAAATGCGGAATCCGGCTCGCCATCAGCAGCGCAACGACAATCACGAAGGCGATTTCGAACGGCACGAAATCCGGGCTGTTGGGCAGGCCCAGCACCGAAAGGTGCAGATAGAGCGGCAGCATCACCACGATTGCGCCGGCGGGCGATGGCATGCCGATGAAGAAGTTCGACATCCAGACTGGCTTGTTCGGATCGTCGATCATCACGTTGAAGCGCGCCAGCCGCAGCGCGCACGCGATGGCGAACAGCATGGCCGCGAGCCAGCCGATGCCCTTGATCTCGTGCAGGCTCCAGAAATACAGCAGCATCGCTGGCGCGACGCCGAAATCGAGAAAATCCGCCAGCGAATCGAGTTCCGCCCCGAAGCGGGTCGCGCCTTCCAGCGCACGGGCGATGCGGCCGTCGAGACCGTCGAGCACCGCGGCGGCGAGAATCGCCAGCACGGCGGATTCGAACCGGCCCTCGGCGGCGAAGCGGATTGATGTGAGGCCCAGGCACAGCGCCATCAGCGTCACGAGGTTCGGCAGCACGATCCGCATGGGAATGCGCCGGAAGCGGCGCAGCCGCCTCCCCCGCCCCGCTGGTTCGGGGGGCGCGAGTTCCGGCCCGAGATCCTGCTCGTCCCTGCCCGTTCCGTCCGTCACGATGAGTTTCCTTTCGAGCAAACGCCCGCGAAACTAATGCGGTTCTGCGGAAAGTGCGAGCCTTTCGGCCTAGCCGCGGCGGTAAATGCGCATCGGCTCGCTGGATCGCAGATCGGCGAGGATCGTTTCGCCCGCCACCGCCTGTGCGCCGAGGCCGAGCAAGGGCGCGGCGTTTTCCGGCAGATAGACGTCGACGCGCGAGCCGAAACGGATCAGGCCGATGCGGTCGCCCGCCCCCACGGTCTCGCCCTGCTTGGAAAAGCACAGGATGCGCCGCGCGATGAGGCCGGCGATCTGCACGACGCCGATGGGGCCATCCACGGTCTCGATGACGAAGCCGTTGCGCTCGTTGTCCTCGGACGCCTTGTCGAGATCGGCGTTGACGAACAGCCCGGGCTTGTAGGCGATCTTCGTGATGCGGCCTGTCACCGGCGCGCGGTTCACGTGACAGTCGAACACCGACATGAACACCGAGATGCGCTGCAGCGGCCGATCGCCGAGGCCGAGTTCCGGCGGCGGGATGAAGAGCCCCACGGAGCACACATACCCGTCGGCCGGCGATACGATGAGCCCCTCGCGCTGCGGAGTGACGCGGATCGGATCGCGGAAGAAATAGACGCACCAGACGGTCAGCACGAGACCGATCCAGCCGAGCGGCGCCCAGATCAGCCAGAGGACGAAAGCCGCCACCGCGAAGGCAGCGATGAACGGATAGCCCTCCCGGTGGATGGGCACGAGCTGCTTGCGGATGCTGTCTGCGACGGACATGGATCGCCCCTATGACTGGGCGGCGGTTCTCGCAAATATCCGGTCCCATGTCACGACAAAGCGAGCAGACCTCTACGAAAGACGTCGGAGGAAGCCCAAAACGGCTCAGGCCAGCTCCACCAGATAGCTCTGGTGCTGGTCGATCATGATCTTCTGGCCAGCGCCCTCGCCGGCCTTGCGCTTGTCGATCGTGAAACTCGAAACCGGATAGCGGCGCATCCCGTAGCTGTCGAAGAAATGGACCTCCCGCGCCGTGACGCGGCGCACCACCGTCCAGTGATCCCACGGCTTGTTCAGCCCGATGATCCAGGCGCGCGATGGCGCAACTTCCAGATCCGCCCGCAGCCGGCCGAAATAGCGGTCCACCCGATCGAATTTCGTGCGCATCAGAGGGGCGCGCCACGTCAGCGTACGACCCGTTTCGTCGGCCACGAAGGCAGAGGCCGCGTCGAGCAGGCGATAAACGCCATTCACGCCGGTTCCGTCATAAACGATATCGGGAAACAGGTCGGCGATAGACTGGCACAGATGCCGGAACAGCTTTTCGTCCAGTTTCCAGCCGCCGCCGTGCAGCAGTTTGCAGGCATTCAGAGCGGCGTAGACGGCGCACAGGCCGTCGATGCGCCCCTGCTGCTGGGGTTGCCGAAACCGGCGGGCGGAATGCGTCATCGGGAAATCTCGAGCTGAAATAATCGGTCAGGAATTGGTCCGGCGGCGCGCGAGTTCGCGATAGAACGCCTCGGGACTCACGCCGAGCTGCGCCGCCACGATCTTCCCGCCGCCCTTGTCGGGCAAGACGCCTGTATTCAAAGACAACCCTGCGTCCAGCCGGTCCGCGACGGTCTTCAGCGACAGGATTTCCACCTTGGCCCGACAAAGCCTTATGTCGCTCGCCAGTTTGCGCATCCATGCATCAGTGAAATTCCAGTCCTCGCGCAACCGCCGCAGGACGTCCTCGCGCGATGCAGCACGCGTGCGGACTGGTCCCTGCGCCACCACATCGCAATGGTACTGCTCCGCATACAGCGACGCTTCAGCCACGATCTCTCCCGCATGGATGCGGCTGAGGATGAGTTCAACTCCGTTGAGTTGCGGCCGCATCAGGTGAACCGAACCTTCGACGACCAGATGCATGCAGTCGATCCGATCGCCGGTCCGAAACAGGCACGACTGCGGCTGGAACGAGAAGTCTCGTCCCGGCAAAGTCGAAAAAAGCTCCCCTAGAGTTGCCGACATGATCCCGATCATGCCGAATGCTTCTGCTTTGTGCAACTTTTCGTGATTGCAATGTGAGCGGGGGCGCTGATGCAGAAGAAGAAGCTGATGCAGAAAATGGCGCGGCTCTACCCGCACCTGTCCGAGGATCAATTGTCGGCCACGATCGAAGTGGTGTGCGAGCAACTCGCCACAACGCTGGCGCGCGGCGACAAATTCATCTGCGACAAGCGCGGCGCGATCGAGGTCGAACTCGACAGCGGCCCGGTTCCTGTTCGCAAACCGAAACGCGCCGACGTGGCCCCGCCGGCGTTCCGCCGCAGGCGGAGCGCAAGTGCTGGAAAACCGGCCCGCCCAGCCGCCGTCTGAGGCGCGTCAGACCTCGACGGTGACGCGCGGCGCCTTGTGCTCTTCTTCCTCGGCGCGGCGCAGCGTCTCTTGCGCGGCGTCGACCTCTCGCTGTCGGTTCCACATGGAATTGTAAATCCCGCCCTGCGCCAGCAATTGCTCATGCGTGCCGCGCTCGACGATCTCGCCGGCGTCCAGAACCAGAATCTCGTCGGCGTTGATGATCGTCGACAGCCGGTGCGCGATCACCAGCGTGGTGCGGCCGGATGAGACGCGATCCAGCGCCGACTGGATTTCGCGCTCGGTGAAACTGTCCAGCGCCGATGTCGCCTCGTCCAGAAGCAGGATCGGCGGGCTCTTGAGGATCGTGCGGGCGATCGCCACGCGCTGCTTTTCGCCGCCCGACAGTTTCAGGCCGCGCTCGCCGACCTGCGCCTTGTAGCCGCCCGGCACAAGCTTGATGAAATTGTCGATCTGCGCGAGGCGCGCGGCCTCTTCAACTTCCTCGTCGGTCGCGTCCCAGCGGCCGTAGCGGATGTTGTAGCCGATCGTGTCGTTGAACAGCACCGTGTCCTGCGGAACCATGCCGATCTTGTCGCGCAGCGAGCGCTGGGTGACGTTACGAATGTCCTGTCCGTCGATCGTGATGCGGCCAGACTGCGGCTCGTAAAACCGGAACAGCAGTCGCGAGATCGTCGACTTGCCCGCTCCCGACGGCCCGACCACAGCCACCGTCTTGCCTGCCGGGACCTCGAACGAAACGCCTTTCAGGATGGCCCGCGCCGGATCATACGAAAACTGCACGTTCTCGAACCTGATGGCGCCGCGGTCGATATCGATCGGTTTCGCGCCGTGCTTGTCCTGAATCTCCGGGTTCTGCCCGAGGATATGGAACATGGATTCGATGTCGATGACCGCCTGCTTGATCTCGCGATAGACCATGCCCATGAAATTGAGCGGCTGATAAAGCTGGATCATCATGGCGTTGATCAGCACGAAGTCGCCGATCGTATTGGTGCCGTTGCGGATGCCCATGACGCACAGGATCATCACCACCATCAGTCCCATCGAGAAGATGAAGCCTTGACCTGAATTGAGGATCGCCAGCGACACGTAGCTCGACGTGCTGTTGCGCTCGTAGCGTTCCATCGACTTGTCGTAGCGCTCCGCCTCACGGTCCTCGGCGCCGAAATATTTCACCGTCTCGTAGTTCAGAAGCGAGTCGATCGCCTTCACGTTGGCGTCGGTGTCGCTTTCGTTGACTGACCGGCGAATGCCGATACGCCAGTCCGTCGCCATCCAGGTGAACTTCAGATAGGCAAGGATCATCACGCAAACCGTCGCCACATAGCGCCAGTCGAAATCGAAGAAGAACACCGCCAGAATCATCGAGAACTCGACGATCGTGGGGGCGGCGGTCAACATCGTCATGCGGACAATCTGGTGGATCGCGTCGCGGCCGCGTTCGAGCACGCGCGTCAGGCCGCCGGTCTTGCGCTCAAGATGATAGCGCAGCGACAGCTGATGCATGTGCACGAAGACTTCGGTCGCCAGCTTGCGCGTCGCGAACATCGACACGGCGGCGAACAGCGCGTCGCGGCCCTGAGTGAAGAACTGCATGAAGCTGCGCAGCAGACCGTAGATGATCGTCAGCATCACGACGCCGGACAATATCTCCGGCAAAGGCGCGGGCTGGCCGCCGGGCGTCAGCGCATCGGTGATCCATTTGAACGAAAACGGCACCGCCAGCGTCACCAGCTTGCCGAACAGCAGCAGCACCATCGCGCCGATGACGCGCATCTTCAGGTCGGCGCGATCCTGCGGCCACATATAGGGCCACAACAACCGCACGGTGGTGAACAGCGAGGATTCGGCCTTGATCGCCGGACGCGACGTTTGGGCTTTCGGAACGGCTGCTTTTGGTGGGGTCATGAAAATTCCGGTTGTCCGGCTATGCGGATTCGTATCGGTTGACCCCACATATAGAGGCTGACGGCCGCGAACGCATCCGCCTTGTTCGGTCCGGCCAGCAGGTTCAATTCGGCGTCGCGGCCGGCACGACGAAGATCTGGTTCGGGTAGATCAGGCGCGGATTGCGGATCTGCGCCAAATTAGCCTCGTAAAGCTGGGTGTAGCGCATGCCCTGCCCCAGCACCTTGCGGCTGATTCGCCACAAATTATCGCCGCGCGTCACCGTCACGGTCTGCACCTCGGCGACGACGGCGTTCGCGGCGGCTGACGCCGGAGGAACCGAACCGGCGTTTGCGGCGCTCGCGCCAACGGTGGCAGGCGCTGATGCGGCGGCGGTTGTCGACCCGGGAGCCGGCGCAGCGCCGCCAACGCCCTGAACGGCGGGCAACTCAGACGGCCGGACCGGAGGCACCGGCGCGGGGGACGGGAGGGCCACGACCCGGCGCTCGGGATAGTCGAACGGCACTTCCGCCCGGGCCAGCACATCGCCCTTCTGCGGATCGATCACGTCGGCCCGCACCCGGTAGGCGCCGCCCGTCATGCCGCGCTCGATCTTCAACGACCACTGCCGGTCCTCGCCGGCCTTGATGGTCGCGACCAGAGCGTCGTTCAGATAAAGCTGCACGGTCGCGCCCGGCCGGGCCGTTCCGGTGGCGTAGAAGCCTCCCGCGTCGTCGGCCTCCACGGTGCGGATGCTGACATCCGCCGTTGAGGTGGCGCCGGAGCCGGCCGCTCCGCTGGAGTTTGTCGGAGCGGCCGGAGCGGCGCCGCCAGCCGCAGCCGGCTTGCCCGGATCACTGAGAATGCGGGTCGGCTGATTCGGAGCCGTGAGCGCAACCAGCGTCTCGGTCCCGCCCTTTTGCGGCACTGAGACCGTGACATTTTGCGTCGATTCGGTCTTGCCGTCCGGGTGCTCGAGACCCAGCGCCAGCAGATGATCGCCCGGCGGCAAGGGCGGCGGCAGGATCACGAATTGTCCATTGGCGTCGGCGAGACCGCGGGCGATCTCGAGCCCCTTGTTCAGCAGCACGACCTTCGAATTGGGCGCGGCGCGTCCCGCCACCACGGCGTCGCCGGTCGGTTCCACACGCACCACATCGAACTGCGGCGGCTCGGCAGGCTTGGCATCCGCCGGCTTGGCGCCAGCCACTGGAGGAGGCGCATTGCCGGCCCGCAGCGCGGGTGTCGGGGCCGCAGCGATCGGGGGCGGCGCTGCCGCGGACTGACCTCCCTCTGCAGCGGGGGCGCCGGGAGCGGCCGGCGTCGCAGGCGCTTCCGCCTGCTTCGGCGGCGAGCCGCTCTTCCACGTCTGATAGCCCGCATAGCCGGCCCCGAACAGGGCGATGACGGCGGCCGCGATATAGGACAGAACGGTATTCGAGATCCCGAACATCGGGTTGCTCCTGCTGTTCATTCAACCTAGCGTCAAGCCAACCACATTGCCACCACGGTTAAATCGCTTCACACACCCTTGACCATGGCGGCGCTTGCTCCCAATTGCGACCGATGAAAAATCCAGATCAGAAGATTCGACGCGTTTGCGTCTATTGCGGTTCTTCTCCCGGAACCAATCCGCGCTTTGCCGCCGCCGCCGAAACCTTCGGACGCCTGCTGGCCGAATCGGACATCGGGCTCGTTTACGGCGGCGGCAACAACGGCCTCATGGGCATCACGGCGCGCAGCGTGCTGGCCAGCGGGGGCCATGTGACCGGCATCATTCCGGACTTCCTGAAGCAGCGCGAGGTCATGCTCCGCGAGGTGCAGGAGCCGATCGTGGTGCCCGACATGCACACCCGCAAACGGCTGATGTTCGAGAAGGCCGACGCCTTTGTGGCCCTGCCGGGCGGCGTCGGCACGCTGGAGGAACTGGTCGAGCAATTGACGTGGGTGCAGCTCGACCGTCACCGCAAGCCAGTGCTGATCGCCGACATCGGCGGCTTCTGGCGTCCGCTGCTGTCGCTGATGGCGCATATGCGCGATCAGGGCTTCATCCCGACAAAACTGGAAGTGCGGTATCTGGTGGCCGAGCGCATCGAGGACGTCATCCCGATGCTGGAGGCCGCTGCACGCCGCACGGGCGATGGCGCGCCCTCGCTCAATCCGGCGCTGTAGCGAAATGGGAGTTCCAAACAGGGATTTGCTTCATTTCGCATCAATTGGTAATGCTTAAAGCTCAGTATCCGTGTTCCGAGTAAATGTGGAGAGGCCAATGTCAAAGAAACGCCGGACGATCGCGGCAATTACCGGCGCCCTCGGCGCGATTGCGCTGATCGGGATGACGTCCAGTTCCGCCACCGCCCAGAGCCTGTTCGGATCGTCGCCCGCCCCGGCTGAAGCAGCCGCCGGCGCAGCCGCCGCGACCGGCGAAGCTGCGGCCTCCGCCGCAACCTCGGCCGCGCGCGCCGTCGCCAAAAAGCCGGTGAAGAAGAAGGTCGCGGCGTCTCGCGACGCCTCCAAGGTCAACGTCGTCAACAAGCGTTCGGCCACGCTGGTCGAACTCAGCGTGACGTCGAAGAGCGCCGCCAGTGCGCAGCCGCAGATCGTCGCTTCTGGCCTCATCGCCGGCAAGCGCAAAACCTCCAACCTCGCCAAGCGCGGCGGCTGCATCTACGACGTCTCGGGCGAATTCGACGACGAGTCGACGATCGAGGTCGCCGGCATGGATCTCTGCAAGGACACGACGATCAATCTCGTCGAATGACGAGATTCGTATCGCAAAGCCAAAAGCCCGGGCCTCGCGCCCGGGTTTTTCGTTTCAGCAGCCGGTCGCCCGCCGCGTAACCCGGTCAATCGGGACGACGGCGCTACGAACGGGCGCGCCATTCGGTCCGGGGTTCCATACTCCGATCGCATCCGCGATCTCTTCGCCTGTGTCCGCCCAATAGAGCCGGCATGCGGTGATGTTCGACCAGTTGGGTCCGAAGTTGGCGACCGCATCATGGAACGCGATGACCCGCGTCGCCTGCTGATACTCGAAATGCCGCGTGAACCAGACGTCGCGGATCACGATGTTGCGGATCGGCAAGACCGGCTGACCCGCCTCCGTCCGCACATACGGCTCGATCACGATCGGAAACGCCCCGCCATCGATGAGGCCGCGCTCGATAACGATGTCCTCGAGACCATATCCATCGCGACTGCTGTTCCAGATTGAGATCGCCGCCGTTGTGATCGTGCCGTCCCAGCGCGGCGAGGATTGCGCCGGCATTTCGAAATGAAATCCGCTCAGCCGGTAATGCCCGGCATATCCGTCCTTGTTGACGAAGGGCTTCATCGGAAACGACATCCATGACGCGCCGTGGTCGCCGTCGCGAAGACCGTTGTGGCGAATGTAGAGGTCTTCGTAGAGCCCCGGCCCCGGCGCCTGCACGCCATTTTGCGTATTCTCGATGAGGCAACGCCGGATGTTCGCGCCTGCGGGGAGGTACACGCCATTCAGATTGCCGGTCCAGCCGGGTGTTCGCGCCAGACTGTCGGTGATCGTGCAATTCGACAGCGACACGCGCGGCGAGGCGCCCTCGGCGTTCATCGGCTGCTGAAACCCAAACAGCTTGCCCTGCAAAT
>CANJEY010000066.1 GCA_947472615.1 Beijerinckiaceae bacterium | reverse complement strand
GTTGACTAAAATAGATGGAATTTATCCCGACAGCTGGTTTGTGAAATTATAAGTCAAGCTGATGGACTCATAGGCAAAATCGATTTACGGCTTTTTTGAGGGAGTTACGGCTCGAAATTGGGCTAGTTTCGCGTAACTCCATGTTTCTGCGACATTTTGTCCACTTATCACGTGTTTTTGGCTAGAGGGTTGGAAAAACGCGTTTTTTTTCTTTTGCAGCCGACAAAAAGCCGGTATGTAGGCTCCGTCCTGCTGGTCCGGATTCGGAGTGTGAAAAAAGACGCCGCAAATGGGTTTTATTTCATGGGTACGGTCGGCAGTCTCGTCTAACTGAAAGAAAATTCAGAAATACTCGAGAGAGAGCCCATATGAGTGAATACAATAATATTGATTACATTGAGCTCGCAGCTGACATCGTGTCAGCATACGTGAGCAATAATTCGGTGCCGGCGGCTGATCTGCCGGCGCTTATTGGAGAAGTGCATTCGGCGCTCGTTCGCGTCGGCGGTGGCAACGCGCCGGTTGCGGTGCCTGTCGAGGCCCTCAAGCCTGCAATCGCCCCCAAGAAGTCCATCACCAGTGACTATATCATTTGCCTCGAGGATGGAAAGAAGTTCAAGTCCCTCAAGCGGCACCTGCGCACGCAGTACAATATGTCGCCCGAGGAATATCGCGAGAAGTGGGGCCTGCCGCCGGACTATCCGATGGTGGCTCCGGACTACGCCAAGGCGCGGTCAGCGCTCGCCAAGCAGATGGGTCTCGGTCAGCAGCGCCGCAAGCGCCGCTGAACGGACAGGCTTGATCTTTCAGGCGCTGGCGCTTTGCCAGCGCTTTTTTTTATGGGCGCACTCCAGCGCTGTCAGCCGGCGCGTCTCCGCCGCATGGGCCTGATGCAGGCCAATATGCCGGTTCAGGTCGTAGGCCCAATGGCCGGCCCGACCCCGCGCGCGTTCCGATCGTAGCGCCCGTTCCAGCCGCAACACGATGAAGCGTGTGACAGCCGGCTCCTCGCCCCCGAGGTCAGTTGCCGAGAGAGGCAGCAGGCGTGGAATGCATATATTCCTTTCATAGGCTGGCCCGCCTCGGCGCAACGCCGCCGCCGTCGGGCCGGCGCCGTGTCTTCTCCGAAAATCCGCCTTCGCCAATCGAACCTCCCGATGAGCGAGACAGTTTGAGGGGCGTTTCCCGTCTGTGGATAACTTGATCGCCGCATTGCGCACGTGTCTCATAATTCCTATTGACCTGAATAAAATCCTATTCTAGCTTTGGCGTCATTCAGTCAGGGAGGCGTGGATGACGGCGTTGAATGAATCACGAGACGCACTGCGGGCGGCAAATGGGCCTCCCTGCGCGCGACTGTCGGCGGGGGCTGCGGCCAATCTGTTCGGCGTGCCGCTGATCGAGATCGACGCGCCGACGCGTCGCACGGCTCCGGTTGCGCGCGCCCGGCAGGTGGCGATCTATCTGGCGCATGTCGGGTTCGGGGAAGCCGAAGCTGCTGTTTCGGCGGCCTTCAACCGGCATCGCACCACCGTCCGTCACGCCTGCGCGCTGATCGAGGACCGTCGGGACGACGGGGATTTCGACTGGTCGATGGACGTGCTTGAGGCGGCGTTGCGCGGCTACGCCTCGGCGTTTTTCACTTCCACCCCGAAGGATGTCCGATGAGCCAGTCCCGCAAGTCTGGCCTAAAAGTCCTGTCGGGCGACGAAAAGCGCCTTCTCGAACATCTCGCCCAGCCCGGCGCCTATGGGTGGCTGACGGATCGGCCGGGCGCGCACGCACTGGCGATCACCGGCCGCCGCAATGGCGTCTCTGTCCAGATCGCGTCAGGCTCCGCGACGGCGGCGCAACAGCTCGAAAGCGCCGGTCTGGCCCGATGGGAGGGGGCGGAGGCCGCCCGCAAGCGCCTGTTCCTGACCGACTCCGGCCGCGCGCACCTCGCCCGCATGGGGGCGGGAGACGATGTCGACCCCTTTCAGGCGCAGCACGCCACGCTCGGCCGCCGCCGTCTCAACCGCGACGGAGAGCAGATCGATGTCGTTGTGAACACGCACGAAAGTCCGCTGGCGTGGCTGGCGGTCCGCAAGGGCCGCAATGGCAAGGCGCTGGTCGACGCCGCCAGCGTCGAGGCTGGCGAACGGTTCCGGCGCGATTTCACCTTCGCGCAGATCATGCCGCGCACCACGGCGAGCTGGTCGGCTGCGCCCTCGGACTCGGCCTACCGGGACATGACCTATTCGGATGTGGTGATCGCGGCCCGCCAGAGGGTCGATCACGCGCTCGACGCGGTCGGGCCTGAGTTCAGCGGCGTGCTGATGGACGTTTGCGGCTTCCTCAAGGGGCTGGAGGCCATCGAATCGGAGCGGGGCTGGCCGGCGCGGTCCGGCAAAGTCGTCCTCTGTCTGGCCTTGTCGCGGCTGGCGCGTCATTACGGCTACGGCGTCAGGGCCGAAGGCCGTCCGAAAGTCGCCATGCGTCACTAGGGCGCGGAGGATTTCCGGCCGAGCATCGGCGACATTCGGCTGGAGTGAGGATCAGGCCGCCTGCAGGGCGGCGCGGGCGTCACGGCGAATCCGGTCGACCATCGATCGCACGCCGTTCGACCGCTGCGGCGTCAGATGCGCGGTCAGCCCGATGCGGCCGAACAGGTCCAGCACATCGCGTTCGAGAATGTCGGGGGCGGTGCGGCCGGAATAAAATGCCAGCACGATCAGCACGAGACCCTTGACGATATGCGCGTCGCTGTCGCCGCGAAATTCAAGCACCGGGTCTCCGCGATCGTTGCGCGACACGCTGGTCTCCAGCCACACCTGACTGGCGCAGCCGCGCACCTTGTTGGTCTCGTTATGGGCTTCGGGCGGCAGCGGATCGAGCTCGCGGCCGAGTTCAATCACATAGCGATAGCGCTCCTCCCAATCGTCGATCAGGCTGAAGTTTTCGAGGAGATCGTCGATATTGGGCAGGGGCATGTCTTTGAACCGGTTCAGGCCTCTATATGGGCAAGACCCCGGCCTTCGCCACTCTAAAATCCGCCTTCAGGGATGCGACGCCGTCACGGTCCTGGGTTTGGCCGAGCCTCGCCACGAAGGGGCCAGATCGCCGGGCGCTAGCGTGTCGACGGGGGCTTTTAGGGATTGCAGTCCGCGCGGCGGGGCTGGGTGGCTTTTGGCGGCGTCGACCGCATCGCCAGCCAGCTTGTTGATCCGCGCGACGCCCTCGATGCAGGCGGCGGGATTCGCCACGCAGGTCTTCTCGATCTTGCGCGTCGAGGCTTCCAGCGCTTGCGCCGCCGCCGGGCGGGCCGCATCCCGGATATCGTCGGCGAGCCGGCCCTCGCCCGGCCAATCGATGGACGAATAGACGAGACCGAGCCAGAAGGCGCTGCGGACCAGAAAGAACATCGCTACCCCGACAGATCTGCCGGCTTGTCCGGCATGTGTCGAAAGCTAGCGGAAACGATTCAAATGCCGGTCAATCCGGACGCTCGATTCGGAACGATCGCGTCAATCGCCTGTTCACCATGAACGGGCCGGAGGCGCTGGTTTCGGAAACAACTTCTAAACCATAGGGCGCGGTTTCCGGTTAATTCGTCTTATCAAACGGCTGTGGGGACGCGTTTTTCCAGCTCCGGGCCGGTTTGCTTAGGGTTCACTTAAGGCGGGGCTGCGAGTCTGCGTTTGCTGCAGTCGGCTCATGTCGGCGGCTTTGCACAGTGAGCGTAGAGTGACCTTTCAGTTGGGTTCGATCGACGGGATTTCACAGCTGGTGCACGAAAGTGCGCACGGCGACGCCGTCGAGCGTCTGCGCCACCAGAGTTTCATCACCGCTCATCTGGCGATCGCGGGCGTCGGCCTCGCCTGCTTGCCGATCGACCTCGCGGTGTTCGGCGTACCGACTTTCGGACATGCCATGGTCTATGCTGGCCTGCTCGCGCCGGTTCTGGCCGTCATCATCGTCAGCCGAACTGGAAAGCTGGCGCTGGCCTATGCGTTGTCCTGCGCCTCCATGGTCGGAATGGCGCTCGGCGTCGCAGCGTTGGGCGGGGCCGGAATGCCGGCCGCTTACGCCTGGTTGCTGCTGGCGACCATTCAGGCCGTCTTCTCGTTTTCGCCATTGCTTGTTTTCGCAGTCGCGTTCTCCGGCGTCGCGGGGTCGATCGCCATCGGTCTCATGCACGCCACGGGCGTGCTGCCAGTTCTGCCCCATGCGCCGGGCCTGCTCGAAGCGCTCCTGCTGGCCCCGGCGCTGGCCGTGACGGTGGCGCTCGCCATGGCGGCAATGCGCCTGCACGATGCGCGGCGCACTTCGGCCCGCATCGGGGCGGCCAATTATGAATCGCTCGCCGGCGCGCTCGGCGATCTCGTCCTGCGTCAGGACAAGTCCGGCGCGGTGATCTACGCCGGCGTCGAAGCCGAAACCCTGTTCGGCTTGCCGCCGCGCGACCTGATGGGACGCGGCCTGTTTGAACGCATTCATGTCGCCGATCGTCCAGCCTATCTGAAGGCGATCTCGGACGCCGCCGCCGTCGACAAGCCGGTGAGCGCGGACCTGCGCCTTCGCCGCTCCTCGTCGCCAAGCGAACACGGCTCGTTCGACGAACCCGTCTTCGTGTGGGTGGAACTGCGCGCGCGCCGGGTCGACATGGCCGCCATCGACACGCGCAAGACCGACGGCGCGGCCGTGATCTCGGTGGTGCGCGACGTCTCGCGCATCAAGCAGCATGAACGCGAACTCGAAGCCGCGCGCGTCGAGGCCGAAGACGCCAACCGCTGGAAGGATCGCTTCCTCGCCAACGTCAGCCACGAATTGCGCACGCCGCTGAACGCCATCATCGGCTTCTCGGAAATTCTCGGCAACGACGACCTGCTGCCGCGCGACCCCGCCAAGCGCAAGGAATACGCGACGATCATCAACTCGTCGGGCCAGCATCTGTTGTCCGTCGTTAACTCGATCCTCGACATGTCGAAGCTCGAGGCGGGCCGCTTTGAAATCTTGCCCGAAGCGTTCGAGGTCGAACCGCTCGTCGATCAGTGCTGCGATATGCTGCGGTTGAAGGCGCAGTCGGCGAATATCGCGATCCACAAGCAGGTGCAGCCCAATCTGGTCGATCTCGTCGCCGACAAGCGCGCTTGCAAGCAGATCCTGATCAACCTGCTGTCGAACGCCGTGAAGTTCACGCCCGACAATGGCTCGGTGACGATCGCGGTGAAGCTCGAAGGCAATTCGATGCTCATGTCCGTGTCGGACACTGGCATCGGCATCCAGCCGCGTGATCTGTCGCGCATCGGCGAGCCGTTCTTTCAGGCGCGCGATGCGTACGACCGTCCCTACGAGGGCACGGGCCTCGGCCTGTCGGTCGTCAAGGGACTGGTCGGCCTGCATGGCGGCGCGATCGCCATCGAAAGCCAGGTGGGCGAGGGAACCTGCATCTCGGTGCGGTTGCCGCTCGACTGCCGCCGCGTGATGCAGAAGCCCAACAGCGTCCGCATCGAAGCAATCAGCCGCCGGCCGCGCGCCGGAGGCGACGACGTTCAACTTCAGCCGATGGTGAAGAAAATTGCGTGAAGCTCTCGCCCGTAACGATATGGACTTCGTCGTATCCGGCCATTCGGCCCCCAAGGCTCCGGCGCGTCGCGGCAAGAAAGCCGCCGCGAAGCGCTTCGCGTGGCTGAAATTCCTTGGCCGCCGTCCCGCCCGGACCGTGCTGGGCGCGGCCTTCTCGGCTGTGCTGGTCGGCATCGCCATCAACGCGCTGTTCTTTCAGACGGCGCGTCATCCAGCGCCGCTGTTTGGCGCGCCGGCTGCACCCGACGTCAAGCGTCAAACTGCGGTGCCTGCGCCGCCAGTTCGCCCGGTCGAAATCGCCCAGTCGACGTCAGCCGCGGCGCCGCAGAACATTCTGCCGGCCGCCGCCCAGAAGCCAGCGCCCGCCGCGCGCGATTCTGCTGAAGCCGCTAAACTGCAGGGCGACCAGATCGCCGCGCTGTTGCGCGGCAATGGAATCGTGTCGTCCGGCGACGCTGAGAAAAACAGGATTCAATCGGCGCAGCGTGCGCTGATCAAACTCGGATATTCGGTGCGGGCGGACGGCTCGAAGGGCTCATCGACTCGTCAGGCGATCGAGAAGTTCGAGCGCGACCGCAATCTGCCCATCACCGGCGAACTCGGCGCGAAAACCGTGCGCGAGCTCGCAGCGCAATCGCGCATCGCGATTCCATAGCCGATGAGGCTGCGAGCCGACTTCTGGGTCGCAGCCTATCTGCGCAGATGCAGCGTCGCGGGCGCATTCGCGGTGCTGCGCCGTCGCGGCGCGGCGGAAGCCGGCGCGATTTTCGTCAAGCTCGACTGCCTCGACGGACGGGCGGCCTTGTACGGCCCTGCGCCGCAGACGGAACTTGCAGAGCGCGGCGTCGATCGCCTGTGGCGGCGCATTCATACGGAAGAATGGATCGACCCGTTGAGCGCCGAAGAACGGATGCGCAAGGAAATCGCGTTCGATTCCGATCTCTGGCTCGTTGAAGTCGAGGATCGACAGGGCAGGCATTTCCTCGATCTCGCATCCTGACGGGCGCTTTGCGGTAGGGCTTGGCCGTGCCATTGTCGCGCGACCGCAAAAGTCCACGAGGGAGGTGCGCATGATCCGCAATCAGGTCCGTAACTGGCTTGGACTGGCCGGCCTTGCGATGCTGATCGCGTGCGGCGCTGGCGCGCAGACGCTCATCGATGAATGGCCGGGCGTGAAGCCGCCGGCCGCGCCCGTGCTCAAGCCCGCAATCGTCGATCCGCGCACCACGGCGCTGCTGCTGATGGATTTCACCAACCAGACCTGCACGACCGAACGCCGGCCGCGTTGCGCTGCGTCTGTGCCGAAGCTCGTCAAGTTGATGAATGACGCGCGCGCCCGCAACATGATGGTGATCTACAGTGTGCCCGGCTCGGGCGCGACGAGCGCCGACATTCTGAAAGAGCTTGCGCTAAAGGCCGGCGACCCCGTGCTGCCGCCGCTTGGTCCCGACAAATTCATCGGCAGCGAATTCGAGAAAGCGCTGCGCGACCGCAACATCACGACGTTGATCGTCACCGGGACTGCGGCCCATACCTCCGTGCTGCACACCGGCGGCGAGGCGGTGTTGCGCGGCTTCAAGATCATCGTTCCCGTCGACGGCATGTCGTCGAACGATGCGTTTCCCGAACTCTATACGGCGTGGCATCTCGTCAATGCGGCGCGCATCAGCGACGGAACGACGCTGACCAAGACGGACATGATCACCTACGGTCCTTGAGACTCCCCATGTCCGGCCTGTTTCGCATCGACGTTCATCATCACTTCATGCCGCCAGCCCACATGGCGCGCGAGGCGGCTCGCGGCCGCGGCGCACATGCGATGCCGCGCGCCGACATGCTGTCATGGACGCCGCAGCGAGCGCTCGATGTGATGGATCGCAACGGCATCGAGGTCGCAATTGCGTCGATCTCGACGCCGGGCGTGTGGTTCGGCGATGCTGCGGAAGCGGCCTCGCTGGCGCGCGACTGGAACGATTATGCGGCCGAGCAGATCGTGCTTCATCCCAAGCGTTTCGGCTTGTTCGCGGTGCTGCCGCTCCCGGCGAAAGATATCTGCCTGCGCGAAATCGAGCACGCGTTCGATACGCTCCATGCCGATGGGGTCAGCCTCTTCACCAATTACGACGGCAAATATCCGGGCGATCCGGCGTTCGACGAGGTACTCGACGAACTCGATCGCCGCAGGGCCATTTGTTACGTTCACCCCACAGCGCCCGCCTATGGCGGAAATGTTCTTCCGGGCGTGCTGCCGCAGGTGGTGGAGTTCGCATTCGAGACGACGCGCGCGATCGTGAGCCTGCTCACCACAGGCTCGCTGCGCCGCTGGCCGAACATCCGCTGGATCTTCTCGCATGCGGGCGGAACCGTCCCTATGCTGGCTGGCCGTCTGCGTCATACGCTGGGACGCCCGCCCTTCACCGAGCGTATGCCAGATGGCGTCGACGCCGAATTGCGCAAGCTGCACTACGACATCGCCGGCGCGAGTTCGACGGGTTCGCTGGCGGCGCTGCGCGATCTAGCGCCGGTGACGCAGATCCTCTACGGCTCGGATACGCCGTTTGTGCCTGCCGCCAAGGGGCTGGCCGAGATGGCCGAAACGCCGTTCACGGAGCCTGAACTGCGCCTGATCGAGCGCGACAACGCGTTGCGGCTGCTGCTACGTCTGGCCAACTGACCGCCCGTTTGCAGACTGGACAGGCGGACGCGCGCGCCTGTACGCTGCCGTCATAAATATAGGGAGCGACACATGCGGATGCGGCGCGGCTTTGCGTTCGGGGCGATGACGGCCGGCGCGCTGATGCTGATGCAGGCGCAGAGCATCGCGCAGGAGTTCTACAAGAACCGCACTGTGAACTTCATCATCGGCTTCAGCGTCAGCAATGGATACGACATGTATTCGCGCGCGGTGGCGCGCCAGATCGGCAAATACCTTCCGGGCAAGCCGAATGTCGTTGTGCAAAACATGCCGGGCGCGGGCAGCATCGCGGCGATCAATTACCTCTACAATGTCGCCTCCAAGGATGGCACGGTGCTGGGCATGGTGGATCAGGCCGCGCTGCTGACGCAATTGCTCGATCCGAAAACCATTCGCGGCGATGTGACGAAGTTCAACTGGATCGGCCGCGTCACCGACAACGCCGCGGTGCTCTACGCCTGGCACACCGCGCCCGTGCAGAAGATGACGGACGCCTTCGACAAGGAGCTTATCATCGCCACGTCGGGGCAGAACTCGCGCATGTTGCAGGCGTTGCTGAAGAACCTGCTCGGACTGAAACTGCGGCTGCTCAATGGCTATCAGGGCGCGGCGGAAGCGGCGCTGGCGATGGAGCGCGGCGAGGTTCACGCGCTGACGCAACCGTTCCCGATCCTGCGCGCCGAAAAACCCGACTGGATTCGCGACCGCAAGATCAACATCCTCATGCAGGCGGGCGTCGATTCTCATCCCGATCTGAAAGGCGTGCCGCTCGTCACCGATCTGGCCCGCAATGCCGAGGAACGCGCGATGATCGAATTCGTTGCGGGCAATTCGCGCGTCGGCCGCTCGGTGATGTCGCCGCCCGGTCAGCCGGCCGAACGCGTCGCCGAGCTGCGCAAGGCGTTCACGCAGACGATGCGCGATCCGGAATTTCTCGACGAGATCCGTCGCGACAAACTCGATCTCGCGCCGCTCACGGGTGAGGATCTTCAGGCGTTCATCGAACGCTCGGCGAACATTTCGCCGGACTTGATCGCGCGCGCCAAGGTTCTCGCCGAGTTCAAGGAATAGCGGTCAGCCAAGACGCCGGCGGAACAGGAACAGCGGCGCCCGACGTTTGGCCACATCGGCGGTCGTGGCCGGGACAGCGCGCGCGGCCAGAGGCGCAGCCGTCTGGTCATGCACGGCCTGATGCACCATGCGACGGTTCGCTGGTTGCAGCGGAACGCCCAGCATCGCGCGCATCACCCGATGCGCCGCGCCGGTCGAGGTCTGCGACGCGAGCCTGTGCAGCATCTCGATCAGATCGCAGGAATGCGCGATCGGCGGTCCGCCGACGAGGAACACGCGCACGATTGCTTCCGGCGTCATGCCGAGTGATGCGAGAGCGATCGCCAGCGGTTCGCCGGTTGCGTCGGCCTTGAGGCGCGCCGCCGTTTCGCGATCACATTGCAACGCTTCCGCCAGACGGGTCAGAAAGCCCGGCGCATTGTGGGTGCGCGCCAGCATTTCGAGCTGCCCGCACAGCACCGGATCGACCGCGTTCGGCTCACTTTTCGCAACCAGTTCCTGACGTTCCGCCTGCAGAATCATCGACGCGCGCTGTTTGCTCGATGCGTCGAGAAACAGCGGCTGCAAGATCGTGGGATCGTCGGTACGGGCGCAGACGGCCTGGCCCATCTTGGCGTCTATGCGGCCGCGCCGCGCCATTTCGCGCAGCGTTTCGACATCGACGTCGGCGGATTTGTTTTCAGCCAGCGCACGCCACACCGAATTTTCTTCGCGCGCCACCAGAATGCGGACGAGATCGTTTGGAAGGTGGCGGCGGCAGGCCACCGCGACGGCCTGATCGGTGGGGCCGAATTGCGCCGCAGCTTCTAGCGCGTCACCGGGCAGCGCGGGCGAAATCGCCAGTAACAGTGTAGCGGCTTCTTCGTCGCGCTCCATCAGCGCCTGCAACACGTTGGCCGGCGTATTGGGATGCGGAGCGAGCTTGCGGGCGATTTCCGCGATGGCCGTCGCATCAGCTTCCGGCAGCATGCGCAGTGCGATTTCCGCGTACTGGCGAATTTCGTCGAGGGTGTGATGTTTTCGCACCACGAACAGGTCAGTGGTGGCGCGAAGCAGTTGTTTTCGCGTCGGATTGCTCAATTCCTCCATATCCGTGCTGGTTTCGGTGAACGCCGGACGGGTCGGAACGCGCATGGGGGCCTGCATCGGGGTGTGTGATTCCGCACAATGTAATCCTCATGCATTGACGCAACATTAACCTTCGGCCCCGTGTAATGGCGTGGGGCTGTTTCGCGCCGGCATTTCCGCCGGACCGGGTTTCCGGAGTTAGCGATATGGGCGAAATTTTGGCATTCGAAGAAAGTCGGCGTGGATTTCGCCGGCGTCACGCAACGGAAGGCGCCAACGAGGCGCAGATCCTGTTTTTCACGGGCGTTCGCTATGAGCGCCACGAGGAAACGCCGGCAGCGCCCGTGAAGCGGGCGGCTGCCTTGCGTCGCAAGAAATCCTCTAAGCCCACCGGCAAGAAGCGCGCCTGAGCGCTTCGCGTCTATCCCGGCGTCGACTGATCGACGGCGCAGGTGATCGACTGCAGTCGCGCGCGCGCCGCATCCCTGCCGCCGGGCTGTGCGGCGAGCGATCTCAGAATGACAAAGCCGGTCGTCTGCGGCGTGGTCAGACGCAATTCGGACGGCAGCTCGTCTTCACTGTCATAGGCTTCGATCGCCGTGAGTTGAGCCGGCGTCACCAGCAGGATGTCGAGCACACCGCGCGTCGCGCTGCGATCGGTCATCGAATAGAACACGTCGCCATAGCGGCTATGAAACGACAGCAACACCAGATTGTCGGCGGCGAAATTCCCTCGCACGCGCAGCGGGCCACGGTCGAGGTCATATCGGCAGACAGAGGCGACCATCGCGGGATCTTCGAACGGCGCGAACTCCTTGCCGGGCGTCAACGGCGGCAGCGGCACGATGCGGCCCGCAAGCGTCATGGTTTCCATGCGGGTGTAGGAATCGAGCGGCGCGAGGCGAGGCATCGACAGAATGGCGCAGATGTGGACGATGCCGGCGATGATGAACGCCCCGGCGAACCACGGCAGCCAGCCGATGATGCGGTCCCACCATTTCATTCGCAGGTCCCCCGCTTGATCGAGGGCATGGACCGCGCGTCGATGGCGGTGGCGCTGGCGCGCACGATCGTGTCGTAAAGCCGCAGCGTCAGCACAAACGGAACCGCTTCGCCCAGCGGCAGCCATGCGCCCGGGCTGGCGTAGCGCGACACGACGATGTCGATCGCGTCGCGCCGCTCGCGGACGATCTCGCTCGCCGTGACGCCGTAGCGGCCCAATCGGTTTTCGATCAGCGCGCCGCGCGGAGTCATCAACGTCAGTGTCCATGTCCGCGCGGGCGGAAGCGGGCCGCTGATGCGGTAGTCGCATTTGGGATCGAGAAATGCGCCGGTATCGTCCTGACGGGCGATGAACATCAGGCCTTCCGCCAGTCCAAGCGGAATTTCGGCTGAACGCGCCACCACGGCTTTCGCATAAGGGTCGGCTTCGTTCGATCCGGATTTCGGCCATGCCATCCAGGGGCCTGCCGTCACGGCCCCGAAGCCATAGCCGCGTTCGACCGCGAGCCAGGTCGAAAACAGACCGAGGCCGATGCCGAGCGCCGCCGTGACCAGCGTCTTCAGGAAGTTTTCCAATGCCGTTCCGCGAAAGGGGCCGTCGACGATTCGGGCGGTGACGCCGCCCGGCTCAAATCCGTATAACGCCCGGCGGTCCGGAACAATGCGGGCTAGCGGCGGGCCGCCTCAGTCGATCCGCGTGCGGCCGGCGGCGCCCGCCACGTCCGCCCGACGCTGGACGTTGTCGCCCAGCGTCGGCAACTCGGCGCGCTTGCGCGGCATGGCGTTCGAGAACATGGCCTCGATCGCCCCGAGCGTCTCGGTCGACTTGCGCGACAGCGTCGCTGGTCGCTGAGCCTGGCCGAGATCGCTTGCGCCCGTGACGGCGGCCGCGACGGCGGCCGGGCGCGACGGCGGCGTATCGGTGACGCCGTAGGGATTCTTAAGTTCGATGCCCTGATGCGCGAAGGCCATGATGTCGCGCCATGTGCGCGCCGGCAGTGAGCCGCCGGTCATGTTGTTAGTGGGCGAACTGTCGTCGTTGCCGAACCAGACAGAGCCGGAGAAATTGCCCGTGAATCCGTCGAACCAGGCGTCGCGCGACAGGTTCGTGGTGCCGGTCTTGCCAGCCGCCACGACGCCGTCGAGCCGCGCCGCCGTGCCCGTGCCGCCGGCGACGACTTCCTTCAGCAGATTGTTCATCTCGGCGATCTTGTCGGCGGGCATCACCTGGATCTGCGCCGGGCCGTCGCGGTCGTGGCGATAGATTACGTCGCCGCCAGAATTGCGGATTTCCACCGCCGCGAACGGCACGACGCGCTTGCCGCCATTCGCGAACACCGCATAGGCGGCCGCCATATCGATCATCTTCACGTCGTCGGCGCCGAGGGGCAGCGATACCGTGTCGGGCAGCGGCGTGGTGATGCCCATCTTGCGCGCGATCTCGACGATCTTGGCGCGGCCGACCTGCGCGGCCACCCAGTCGCCCGGATATTTCTTGCCAGTGAATTCATGGCGGCCGACCTGCACCGAGAGCCACACGGCGACGGTGTTCAGCGATTTCTGCAGCGCCACCACCAGCGGCAGACGGCCCGCGCCCGCGCCGCCGTAATTGTGCGGACACCAGTTGCCGAGGCACAGGCTCGAGCCGTCGACCACGGTGTCGCGGTGGAAGCGGCCGGTCATCACGGCCGCCAGATACACGAAGGGCTTGAATGACGAACCGGGCTGGCGCGTCGCGTCGGTGGCGCGATTGAACTGGCTCGCGCCGTAATCGCGGCCGCCGACGACGGCGCGCACAGCGCCGTTCGGCTCCATCACGATCGCCGCGCCCTGACTGGCGCGATATTGTTTGCCATACAGGCGCAGGCTGTTTTCCAGCACCGTCTCGGAATGCTTCTGCAGCGCGCCGTCGAGCGCGGTGCGCACCGTCAGCACGCGATCGTCGCCGAACTTGTGCGCCTGTGCGAGCTTCTTCACCTCGTCGAACGCCCAGTCGAGATACCAGTCGGGGCTGACGTCGCGGCGGCGGTCGATCGGCGTCGCCGGGGCCTTGCGGGCGACGAACACCTGACCTTCGGTCATGAAGCCGGCGTCGACCATGTTGTTCAGCACGTCGTTGGCGCGGGCGCGCGCAGCGGGCAGGTTAATGTGCGGCGCGTATTTGGTCGGGGCCTTGAACAGGCCCGCCAGCATGGCGCTTTCCGACAGCGACAGATCTGGCACCCTCTTGTTGAAATAGAATTCCGCGGCGGCCTGAATGCCGAATGTGCCACCGCCCATGTAGGCGCGGTCGAGATAGAGTTTGAGGATTTCGGGCTTGGTCAGCCGGAATTCCAGCCAGATCGCCAGAAAGGCTTCCTTGACCTTGCGCTCCAGCGTGCGCTCATTCGACAGGAACAGATTCTTGGCCAGCTGTTGCGAGATCGACGAGCCGCCCTGCACGACGCCCGACGAGCGGGCGTTGACCGTCACGGCGCGCAGCGTGCCGATCGGGTCGATGCCCCAGTGATCGTAGAAACGCCGATCTTCGGTCGCCAGCACAGCCTTGATCAACTGATCGGGAAATTCCGTTAGCGGGATCGAGTCATCATGTTTGATGCCGCGCCGGCCGACTTCCAGTCCGTAACGGTCGAGGAAAGTGACCGCGAGATCCTGCTTCTTGAGCCAATCGCTGTCGGAGGTTTCCTGAAAGGCCGGAACCGCCAGCGCCAGCATCAGGATCGAACCCGCGAGGCCGAGCGTCAGACCTTCGCAGGCCGCCTCGACGCCGAGCTTCCTCCATCCCGCCACATAAAAGCGGTCCATATAGGCCGAGAAGTCCGCGTATGCGTTGCGGGCGCGCTGCGCACTGTCATAGAGGGACGAATTGATCCAGGCGTCGAACGCCAGCATCGCGCGGGCGATGCGCTTGCCGGCTGTCGAATTCTGGAAACCTTCGAACACGCGGACCTAGCTCCTCGAAGCCCTGACGGGCGGACATATAAGACGTCCGGTTCATTCTGGCGACAGCGTCTCGGCGCTTGTGCTGTTTTGGCACAAAACCGGCTCACAGCCCATAGCTAGAACCCCGGACGGGGCGTCTCGCGCGCTGTTCCGCAAGCTCTGTGCCGGAGGCGCTTGATTGGCGCGGCGGGAGCGGGCAGGACACTCGGACTGCGTTCGGAAGCGATGGTGGAATGGCGAAGAAGGTAGATAGCGACAAGCCAGCGGGAGCGCGCACGCGCCGCGCAGCCGCAAGCGCGCCGGCCCCGGCGGGCGACGCGCCGTTCTGGCGGACCAAGACGCTCGAGGAGATGACGTCCGCCGAGTGGGAATCGCTGTGCGATCGCTGCGGGCGCTGCTGTCTGGTGAAGCTCGAGGACGAGGATACCGGCAAGGTCTATTTCACCGAAGTCGGCTGCAAACTGTTCGACGCGAAGGTCTGCGCCTGCGTCGACTACCAGAATCGGCAGGCGAAAGTGTCCGACTGCATTCGGCTGACGCCGGAAGAAGTGCGAACGCTCAGCTGGCTGCCGCCGACCTGCGGTTACCGCCTCGTGCGCGATGGCGAAGACCTGATGTGGTGGCATCCGCTGGTGTCGGGATCGGCCGAAACGGTGCACGAGGCCGGCGTCTCGGCGCGCGGCAAAGTGAAAGCGCTGGAGGACGACGTGCCGGAGGAAGACCTGCCGGAGTTCGTCGCCTCCTGGCCCACCAAGGTTCCGGCCAGGGCGAAAAAGAAGCCGGGCGGCTAGAAATCACGATTTCGCCGCGAGTCCGTCATGGGCCGAACACGGGCGTCGATCATCTCATTCTACGGCACATGTTTGCCCCCAGTAGAGACCCCCTCAACCCGGCGCTTTCGCGA
>CANJEY010000065.1 GCA_947472615.1 Beijerinckiaceae bacterium | reverse complement strand
GTCGCGCACCATCATCGAAAGGCGGATGATCGGATTGTCGGCTGCCTGACGATGCACTTCGGTGAGCATCATGTCGGGCTCGGCCTCGGTGAAGTAGCCGCCGCCCTTCACGGGCGGCAATTGCGCCGGATCGCCCAGCACCAGCACCGGCTTGCCGAACGACAGCAGATCGCGGCCGAGTTCCTCGTCCACCATCGAACATTCGTCGATGATGATGAGGCTGGCGTGGGCTGCGGCGCTCTGCTCGTTCAGCACGAACGACGGCTCCTCGGAATCCACCTCCTTGGGCCGGTAGATCATGCTGTGAATCGTGCGCGCATCCTTGCAGCCGCGCGAGCGCAGCACCATTGCGGCCTTGCCGGTGAAGGCGCCGAACACGACGTCGCCGCCGGCTTCTTCAGCGAGATGGCGGGCGAGCGTCGTCTTGCCGGTTCCGGCGTAGCCGAACAGGCGGAACACCTGCGGCTCGCCCTGCTTCAGCCAGAACGCGACAGCCTTCAGGGCCTCCTCCTGCTGGGGCGACCACGCGCGGCTCATGCGGCGCGTCCGCACTGCATGAGCAGAGCCAAATCAGCAGACATGTTCATGAGGGCACCATAGCACGCGCGACCGCGCACCGCATGCGGCGCGCGATGTTCTGGCGATGCCGGAGAGGAATCAGGCCGCGTTGAGCCGCGTCTCGACGAGGCTCGAGGCGATGTCGACCAGCGTCATGCTGTAGTCGCGCGCCACGGCGGGCGAACGGTGAAAGCGGGCGATGATGACGTGCATCAGTTCGTCGACCACCATGCGATCGACATCGTCGATCGTCGACGTGCGCATGCCGACGAGCTTGCCGAGCTTCTGCAATTCGCGGCGCGTCGCCAGCGCCTCGTTGACGTGACCCGCGAACAGGTGACGCCAGAAGCGGCGATGATTGAAAGCCATCGGTTGCGCGAGGCTTGTCTGTCCCTTCAGCGCCGACGCGTAGTGACTGATCAATTGATCAGCCACGATCGGCTCGCCCCATTCAGCGAGATCTCGGCGTACATGCGTCAGATCTGTCGAACGCATCAACCGGCCCCCAGGTCGAATCCATTCGGATAAATGATTCGCAGCGATGATGGCACAACCCCGAATCGCCACAAGAGTCGAGGCTGCTGTTAATGCAAATAAATCTTTTACAAAGGGAACTTTCTAGAAAGCCCTGTGAAAAGCGGTATCAAAACGATTCATTGCGCGCTTGAGGCAACCGGCGGTTGTGTTTTACGCGGGCTTTTTGGGCTCGCCGGCAAGGCGGTCGCGCTTGCGCAACTCCGGAAACCACCAGGCCCATGCGCCCGTCACCACGAGCGAGCCGATTCCGCCGATCATCACCGACGTCACCGCGCCGAAGAAGCCGGCCATCACGCCAGATTCAAATTCGCCCAACTCGTTCGATGCGCCGATGAAGAGCGTGTTCACCGCCGAGACGCGGCCGCGCATGTCGTCGGGCGTCTCGATCTGCATCAGCGTCGAGCGCACAAAGACGCTCACCATGTCGGACGCGCCGAGCACCACCAGAAACGCCATCGACAGATAGAAATTCGTCGACAATCCGAAACCGATCGTCGCCAGACCGAACAGGCCCACGGCGACAAACATCTTGACGCCCGAGCGGCGCATGTCGGGCAGATGCGCCAGAATGATCGCCGTCGTGAACGCCCCGATGGCGGGCGCTGTGCGCAGAAGGCCGAGGCCCATCGGGCCGATTTCCAGAATGTCGCGCGCATAGATCGGCAGCAGCGCCGTCGCGCCACCGAGCAGCACGGCGAACAGATCAAGCGAGATCGAGCCGAGGATGATCTGGTTCTTCCAGATGAAGCGAACGCCCGCCGTCAGATAGCGCCACGTCACTTCATCGTTGCTGCGCACGCGCAGGCCCGGCCGGATCGCCCACAGGCTCATCGCGCAGCCGACATAGAAGATCGACGTCGCCAGAAACACCTTGTCGGCCCCGAAGCCATACAACAGGCCGCCGATCGCCGGACCGGCGATGGTGGCGATCTGCCAGGCCGAGGACGTGGTGGCGACCGCGCGCGCGAACATCGGCTTCGGCACCAGATTGGGCAGGATCGCCTGCCCGGCCGGATTGGAGAAGGCCCGCGCCGTGCCCAGCACGCCGACGAGGACGAACACCAGCGTTTCGGTGGCCTGCCCGCGCAGCACCGCCACATAGAGAGTCAGCGACGCCGCCAGCATCAGGCTGTAGCAGATCAGCAGCACGAGCCGGCGGTCGAAACGATCCGCCACATGGCCGGCGACCAGCGCGAACAGGATATTGGGGGCGAACATGCAGAGGCCGATGAGGCCCAACGCAAATGCGCTGTCGGTCAACTGATAGATCAGCCAGCCGACGCCCACATCGTTGATCTGCGACGCCGTCGAGGACAGGATCCGCGACAGGAAATAATAGCGGAAGTCCGGGTGCCTGAAGGCCGCCCAGGGCCCCTTGTCGCCTTCGTTCATTCTGATTCCGATTCCCCCCGGCCGGTTTATAGGGCGGCGCCTGTGCGCAAACCAGCCGAAGGCCCCAAATGCAAAAGGGCTCCGGCGATGCCGGAGCCCCGAATTGGCGTCTGCCTGAGAAATCAGGCGCGCAGGTTGCCCGCCGACGACTTGCCGGAACGGCGATCGGTGACGATCTCGTAGCTGACCTTCTGACCTTCGTTGAGCCCCTTGAGCCCGGCCTGCTCGACTGCGCTGATGTGCACGAACACATCCTTGCCGCCGTCATCCGGCTGGATGAAGCCGTAGCCCTTTGTCGCGTTAAACCATTTCACGGTTCCCGAAGCCATGGGAAACCCTTTCTGCATTGATAGACACGTGCTGACCCGCGTGTGACGGGTCGGTGATACATCGATCTTGGAGGGGGTCGTCAGACGAGCACGCGAGGTGCGGGGCCAAGTCTCGGCCAAATATCGATTTTGGTAAAATACGCCCGGGCCTTCGGATTTACAAGGCCCGGGCGGAACGATTGTCGAACGGTGAGAAACCGCGCGCTGTTCGCCTTACTGAATGAGCTTGCCGATCTTCTCGACGATCGGCTTCGGCGTCGCGTAGATCTTCTTGATCAGCGCCTCGAGGTGCTCGCCATCTTCCGGCTCGACGTCGAGCTTGGCCTTCCTGGCGTCCTCGATGAACTCGCGATCCTTCATGGTGGCGCTGAAGGCGTCGCGCAGCATCTTCAGGCGATCCGGCGGCAGATCCGGCGGGGCCACGAACGGCCGGCCGATGCCCTGCCCGGCGTACAGGAAGCTCAATTCGGCCTTCTGCTGCTCGGTGGTGGCGAGGTCCATCACGAACGGAATGCCCTTCAATTCGGGGTTCGGCTCGGCGGCGCCCTGGAACAGCAGGGTCACGACCTTGTCCTTGATCCACGTCGGGCGCTTGCCGCTGACGCTGTCGAGGCTTTCGCAGATGCCGTCGACCTCGTTGCGCTCCATGGCGAGGAACACGTCGGACGAGGACGGGAAGCCGCTGATCAACTTGAATTTCATCCCGAGGATTTCATTCAGCGCCTTGGGATAGGAATGGGTGCCGGTGCCGGCGCCCGTGTCACCGACGATCAAAGTCTTCGTTTTCAGGTCGGCGGCGGTCTTCACGTCAGCCGCGGAGCGCGCGATGCAGACGTTGGTTTCGGTCGTCGGCGTGCCGATCCACGAGATTTTCACGGGATCGAAGCGCGCGCCTTCCGCGCCGGTGATCGGCCCGAGCGGCGCGTCGCGGGCGATGATGCCCATCACGGTGCCGTCCTTCGGGGCCAGATTGTAGATATTGCTCGCGGCCTGAAAGCTGCCAGCGCCCGGCATGTTCTGCGACACGACGTTGGGTGTTCCGGGCAGATGCTTGCCGATGTGGCGCGCCACGAGACGGCCCCATGTGTCGTAACCGCCGCCCGGCCCGAAGCCGATGATCATCGTCAGCGGCTTGTTGCCGAACGGATTGGACTGGGCGATCGCACCGGCCGAAGCGAGAAGCGCCCCGCCGAGCGCCGCGACGCCCGCCGCAAGGCGGAACTTGAGTGAGTGCACCATTGTTTGCTCCACTTCGGTCAGGCGCGAAGCCCGCCAACAGATAAGCGCAAGGCCGCGTTCGACAAGCACGCCGAGCGCGAGACGGATAAATTTCGCTTTGCGTCAGATGCGGAAGCCGCCGCGCTTGCGGCCCTGATCGACTTCGAGGAACAATTCTTCCAGCGGCATGGGCCGCTTCATCAGGCCCTGCTCGTGCGAATACTGGACGAGCGTTTCGAGGTTGTGGCGATTGCGGTCGGAGAGTCCGTACTCCCACGGATCGGTCCCCAGCACCTCTTCCTGTTCTTCCCACGCCTCGCGATACCAGGCGAGCGGCGCGATGCGGGGATTTTCCATCCGCTGCATCCCGGCCTTCTTGGCCGCCTCGAACGCCTTGTAAAGTTCGACCGGAACCCACGGATGCTTCTCGACGATCTCGCGTCGCAGACCCATGACGTGCATGACCGGGAAGATGCCGGTCTTCCTGAAGTAGTTCAGTTCTTCGGTCTTGTAGTCGGGGAACAGGCGCGCAACGCGCGGGTCCTTCTGGATGAACGGATCGATCAGATCGGGATGCAGCACGGCGTCAAGTTCGCCGGCGACCAGCATCTTCTCCACCGACTTGTCGTCCGGCAGGCGCGTCAGCTTCAGGTCCGGCGGCGGGATGAACTCGACGTCTTCGTCGATCTCCGAGAACCATTCGCAGGATTTGTGCGGCACGCCGTATTCGTGTTCCAGAATCCCGCGCAGCCAGACGATGGCGCTGACCTGATAGGACTTCACGCCGATCTTCTTGCCGATCAGATCCTTCGGGGACTTGATCCCCTTTGAGGTGTTGATGAACGCGAAGCCGTGGCGGAAGCGGCGGTGCAGGAACACCGGGATCGCGTCGAACGCCATGCCCTGATCGCGCGCCAGCAGGTAGGACGAACTCGATAGCTCGGCGACGTCGAATTCGCGGTTGCGCAGGAAGCGCCAGTGGCGCGTGCTCGAATCCATCTTGGTCAGGATGGTCAGCTCGATCCCGTCAGGCGCGACGCTGCCTTCCTTGAGGGCGCGCACGATCTCATAGTCCCCGCAGGCGAGCGTCAGATGCAGCTTTTCGGTCAATCCATCCTCCCGGTCGATGGGGCCTATGTCCGGCGTGGCGGCGGGCGAGTCAAGGCGGGCCGTCGCCAACCAACGTCATGGCCGCGCCTGTCGCGGCCATCCACGACGGGGTGAGTCCGCAGGCGTCATGCGCGGGACGAGCCCGCGCATGACGACGGGAGACCTCAGACCGCTTCAACGAAGCGCAGGTCGCGCACCGCGCCATCGCCCAGCGCCGCCAGCGCCGCCTGGTAGTCGGCGCTGTCGTGCGCCTTTACGGCGGCGTCGAGGCTCGGATATTCGATCACGACCGTGCGGGACTTGACGCCGGCCTCATAGGCGCGTGCCGCCTCGCCGCGCGCCAGAAACTTGCCGCCGTTCGCCTCGACAGCCGGCCCCGCCAGCTTCGCGTAAGCGGCGAGGTTCTCGGGCTTGGAAATCGAACGATAGAAACAGATCCAGTAGCACTTCGACATGAGGCGTCTCCAATGATGTTGGCGGCTTTGCCGCCTTTGCGGGGCTTGGCCGCGAAGGCGCGCAAATTGGCAGGCCGAACCCCGCAGGGCAAGTCGGCGATCCGCCGCGCCGCCGAACAATTCGGCCCGTAGGCCGTTACGCCGAACTGCCGGACTGTCCCGGCCTTTCAGCGAAGTCCAATTCATGTTCATGGACAACAAGAAGCTTCAGTACACGGTGCGGGTCGCCGAGCCCAATCCTATTCTGGCGAGCTTCCTGCTGGAACAGTTCGGCGGTCCGCAGGGCGAGCTGGCGGCCGCGATGCGCTATTTCACGCAGGCTCTCGCGGAAGACGATCCGGGCCGCAAGGACATGCTGCTCGACATCGCCACCGAGGAATTGAGCCATCTCGAAATCATCGGCAGCATCGTCGCCATGCTCAACAAGGGCATCAAGGGCGAACTGGCGGAGGCGAGCGTCAAGGAGGCGGATCTCTATCGCTCGCTCAGCGGCGGGTGCAGCAGCCACACGCAGGCGCTGCTCTATGGAGGCGGGCCGTCGCTGACGAATTCGTCGGGCGTGCCATGGACGTCGGCCTACATCGACTCCATCGGCGATCCGGCCTGCGACCTTCGCTCGAACATCGCGGCGGAGAGCCGGGCCAAGATCGTCTACGAGCGGCTGATCAACGTCACCGACGACACGGGCATCAAGGACGCACTGGGCTTTCTGATGACGCGCGAAATCGCCCATCAGAAGTCGTTCGAGAAGGCGCTTTACGCGATCGAGCCGAACTTCCCGCCCGGCAAGCTGCCCGGCATGCCGGAATTCGCCGACCTTTACGTCAACGCCTCGAAGGGCGATGGCGACGTGGAGGGGCCGTGGAATTCGGGCAAGCAGTGGAAGCGGATGGACGACCCGGAGGCCAATGCGCCGCTCGATGGCGGCGACGGGCTCGCCACAGTGAAGCTGAAGGCCGTCGATCGCAAGGCGCTTGATGCGTTGTCCATGCGCACACTGTCCGATCCCGAGTCCGATCCCACCACGGGGGCGGATCTCGGCGCGGGACCGGGCGCCGGAACCACCAAGGGCCGGAAATAGCCAGAACGCAGACCTCCGGGCGAGCCTCGCCCGGAGGTCTGTAACGACAGGGCAGACGAAAGCTCCGTCCGTGTGTATCTTCCGGTAATTCCAGACTCCGGAGGTCAACATGGCTGTTTTCGTTTCCCGCCGCAGCGCGCTCCAGTCCGTCGCGGGCGCAGCCTCTGCCATCGCCCTCCCGAGCGCGGCGCGCGCCCAGAGCGTGCCGATCCGCGTCGGCTATGTGCCGGTGATCGGGGCGAGCGCCCTGTTCGTGATGGACGGCGCCGGCTGGGCGAAGGAAGCCGGCCTCGACCTGAAGCTCACGCGCTTCGATTCCGGCCCCGCGGCCATTCAAGCGTTCGGGTCCGGCACGCTGGACGCGCTGGCGATCGGCATCGCGCCGGTGGCGGTGGCGCGCGCCAAGGGGCTCGATGTGAAAGTCGTGTCGGCCGCCGGCACGGGCGGCTCGGCCTTCGTGGCGTCGGCTGCGCTGGGCGAGAAATTCGCCGCCGCGAACGGCGATCAGGCCAAGGCCTTCGCGGCGTTCCGGGCCGCGACCGGACGTCGCGCCAAGCTCGCCACCCTGCCGCCGGGCGGGGTGCCAACCGTCGCGCTCAGCCACTGGCTGTTCAAACTCGGCAAGGTCGATCCGGCCGACGTCGAGGTTGTCCAGATGGGCATCGACGCGGTGCAGCAGGCCATGCTGGCCGGCACCGCCGATGGAGGAACCGTACTGGAGCCGTCCGCCACGATCGTGGTCGGCCGCAAGCCGGAACTCAAGCGCATCGCCACCGCGCAGCAAATGTTCCCGGAGATTCCGGGCGTCGTTCTGGCCGTCACCGGCGCATTCGAAAAGGCGCAGCCCGACGCGCTGCAAAAGCTCGTCGGCCTGATGGTTCGCGCCACCGATCTGATCGTCAAGACGCCGAAAGACGCCGCACCGCATGTGGTGAAGGCGCTGGGCGCCGGCATCGTGGAAGAATCCACCATGACGGCCGCCCTCTCCTCACCGGCGGTCGGCTTTCTCAGCAATCCAGCCGAAATCGTCGCCCCAACGCAGGCGATGCTCGCCTATCAGGTCGAGATCGGCGATTTCCCCACGGCGCCAGCTATCGCGGGCCTGTTCGACCCACAATACTGGCAGCGCGCATCAGCCGGAAAGTAAGACCCCGTTTGCGCTCCGCTCAGGCGGGGCGCATCGGCTCTTTCCTCGACTGACGATCTCGATTCGGTTCAGTGAACCGTCTGGGATTGGGACTTGGCGCGGAGTTTTTCGATTTCGTCCTTGACGAGCAATTTCTTGCGCTTCAGTTCGGCAATTTGCAGGGGCTCTGAGGATGGATGAACGAGTGCGCTCTGGATCTGCTTTTCCAGGGCGTGATGACGGCGTTCCAATTCAATCAGATGATTATGCATCGACATCGTGCAACTCCTTGAGTGGCTGATGACCCGCCGAGTGTGCCACGGAACTGTAGTCTCGCAAGGGAAAATGTGTCACATGCGCTTCACAAATCGCCCAAGGTTAAAAGGCGCGACCGGATTGCCGACAATTGTGCGAGAGCTTGCTCGTAGCCGTGGCAGCACCCATACTGGCGGCGATCCGGGAAGACCGAAGAGCACCGACGGAACGCATGGCTGACAGACTGACCGACGACGAAAAGCGCGCGTTCACCGTGGAGATCGAGCGCTTGCGGCAAGAGCACCGCGATCTCGACTCGGCGATCGAGGCGCTGATGCTGGTCGGCCAGCCGGACCAGCTTCAGTTGCAGCGATTCAAGAAACGCAAACTGGCGCTGCGCGACCGCATTACCTTCCTCGATGACCAGTTGACGCCCGACATCATCGCCTGAAGCCGTGCTTGCGGCGGGGGGCGGCTTCGTCTATCTCCGCCAGCTTCCGAACCGAGGGGGCCTTCGTGGCGCCGAGCAGCAAACCCGTCGCCATCATCATGGGCAGCCAGTCCGACTGGGCGACGATGCGCCACGCCTCCGAAACCCTCGACCGGCTGCAGATCGGCCACGACGCCCGCATCGTCTCCGCCCATCGCACGCCCGACCGGTTGGTGGCGTTCGCCAAGTCGGCCAAATCGCAAGGCTTCAAGGTGGTGATCGCCGGCGCTGGCGGTGCGGCGCATCTGCCCGGCATGACCGCCGCCATGACGGCTCTTCCCGTGTTCGGCGTGCCGGTCGAATCGAAATCGCTGTCGGGACAGGATTCGCTGCTCTCCATCGTGCAGATGCCGGCGGGAATCCCGGTCGGCACGCTGGCCATCGGCCGCGCCGGCGCGGTCAACGCCGCCCTGCTCGCCGCCGCCGTTCTGGCGCTCAACGATCCGGCGCTGGCGGAGCGGCTCGACGCATTCCGGGCCGAGCAGACTAGGTCCGTCGCCGAGCGCCCGTCCGACGAGCCGGGCGCGTAGCATGAGCAAGGGCGCGGTCGTTCCGGGCGACACGATCGGGATTCTCGGCGGGGGCCAGCTCGGCCGCATGTTGGCGGCGGCCGCCGCGCGGCTCGGCCTGCGCACGCATATCTATGCGCCCGAAAGCGGCCCGGCCTTCGATGTCGGCACCGCCCACACGATCGCCGCCTATGAGGATGACGCCGCGCTGGACTCCTTCGCGGCGCGGGTCGACGCCGTCACCTACGAATTCGAGAACGTGCCGGCCCATACGGCAAATTTCCTCGCCGAACGCGTGTCGGTGCATCCCAATCCGCAGGCGCTGGCGACCGCGCAAGATCGGTTGCTGGAAAAGCAATTCCTCAACGGCCTCGGCATTCCGACCGCCCCCTTCGCGCAGGTGGATGACGCCGGCGGCCTTGCGCGTGCGGTCGGCAAACTCGGACGGCCCTCCATCCTGAAGACCCGGCGTCTCGGTTACGACGGCAAGGGACAGGCGATGATCCGCGAAGGCGCGGACCTCGCGGTGACGTTCCGCAGTCTCGGCGGCCTGCCATCGATCCTCGAAGGCGTGGTGAGTTTCGCCCGCGAAGTGTCGGTGGTGGCGGCGCGCGGACTCGACGGGTCGTTCCGCGCCTGGGACGTCTGCGAGAACACCCACGAGCATCATATTCTCGCCGTCACGCGCGCACCGGCGAACATCCCGGCCGAATTGGCCGCGCAGGCTGTCACGATGACGGAGCGGATCGCAGCGGCGCTCGACTATGTCGGCGTCATCACGGTCGAGATGTTCCATGTGGAAGGCGCGCATGGCGCGAGTTCGCTCGTCGTCAACGAGATCGCGCCGCGCGTCCACAACTCCGGACACTGGACGCTCGACGGATCGGCGACGAGCCAGTTCGAGCAACATGTGCGCGCCGTGTGCGGCTGGCCGCTCGGGTCGACGCGCCTGCATGGGCCGATCGAGATGCACAATCTGATCGGCGCGGACGTGGATGTCTGGCGCGAGCTTCTGCAGGAAGAAGGCGTCTGCCTGCATCTCTACGGCAAGCACGAGGCCCGCCCCGGCCGCAAGATGGGCCATTTCACGCGATTGCTGCCAAACGCCTGAACGTCCCTGTCAGCGGATGATGCGGACGTATTGCGCCGGGGGGCGCGGCCGGTTGAACCACAGCACGCCCAGCGCCGCGCCGATGGCCAGCACGGTCAGCGCGCTGCCGAGCGCGGCCAGCACCATCGCAACCGCCCAGAACAGCGACAGCATGTGCTCCATGATGCCGACGAACTTCGATTGCGAATGGCGGCGCAGCACCTGCACGCGGCGGCCCGGCATCGGATGCCAGAGATTGAGCAGCGCGGTGGAGGCCGAGGCGGCGACGCAGAAGATCGCCGTGATGATCGCAACCTGCAACGAATAGAGCGCGAGCCCGACGATCGGCAGCGCCAGAAACATCATCAGCGGCAGCCCGATCGCTTCGAGCTTGCGTCGCTCGACCTGCTGGCGCGTCACCGGGGCGGTGGCGAGAAAATCCGGCGCGTCTTCGCTGGAGATCGCCAGCCACGCCAGAGACGCGGCGATCTGCGAGGCGATGACCACAATGGCGGGCGCGACGGAAATGCCGATGGAGCCTTCGTCGCCCTGACTGCGCCAGACCACGATGGCGACGGGCAGCGTATAGATCACCTGCAACAGGATCTGCGAGATTAGCCACGGATCGCGCGCCAGCAGCCGCCATTCCTTGGTGCGCAGGCTCGTGGCGAGCCCGGCGCGGAAGATGCGCGTGCGGCGCTTGCGCTCGGCGCGGCGCGCGGGCGAGGCGCTGGCGGAGCGAATGGCGCTCGATGCGAATCTGTGTCCGAGCAGAATGGTCGCCAGCGCGAAGAATCCGAACGAGACGCCACACCACAGCAGCAGATCGGGCAATTGCCCTGCCGCCGCCCGCACCGGCAGCCAGAGCGGCCCATGACGGTCGAACAGCGAGCCCGGCTGCGGATGGTCGATGCTGGAGATGATGTCGTTGCGCAGACGCTCCGGCAGCACATGGATGATCTGCAACGCCAGCACGAAGCCTGCGCCGATGATCGTCGCCACCACCTGTCCGATGACGCGCGTCAAACGCGGCCCGCACATCACGAACAGCGCCAGCGTCAGACACAGGCCGAGCGCGGTGGCGAAAAATGCCGACGCCAGCAACGCCGGATAGACCGCGAGCCAGTGCGGGCCGCCGAACCATGCGTTCATGTTGACGACGGGCACAAGGAGCACAGCCACCGACCCCAACGACTCGACTGCGATCGCGAACGCATGCGCGGCGAGGATGTTGCGCGACGGCAGCGGCGAGGCGAACAGCAGATTGAGATCGCCACGCGAATACAGCGCGCGCGTCGAATTGGTCAGCGCCTGCGAGATCAGCCACGGCATCACGAACAGCGCCGCCGAGGCGAGCGCGGGATAATACAGTCGCGCCGTATCGGCGGACTTGTCGAGGCCAGCAAACCACTGGCCGATCGGCCAAGCGATCGCATGGAACAGGCAGACGCCCACGACGATGATGATGGCGATCGTGCGCGCCCGCAGACTGCCGAAGATTCCGCGAAAACGCCGCCAGCCGAGCCGCAGATCGTGCGCCACCAGCCACGCGAAGGAGCCGGGCTCGAAGCTCACGCGGCGCGCTCCATCGGGCGCGTCAGTTCGAGGAACACGTCTTCGAGCGAGGAATTGCGCTGGCCGGCGACCTCGCGCAGTTCGGCGAGCGTGCCTTCGGCGATCAGCTTGCCGTGATGGATGATGCCGATGCGGTCGGCGAGGCGTTCGGCGACTTCCAGAATATGCGTGGTGAGGATGATCGACGCGCCGGCGCGGCAGCGCGCCACCAGCAGATCCTTCACCTGCCGGGCGATGGCGGCGTCGAGGCCGGTGAGAGGCTCGTCGAGCATCAAGAGTTTGGGTTCGTGGATCAGCGCGCCCGCGAGCGCCACCTTCTGCTTCATGCCGCGCGAGAAGCCCTCGCAGAGTTCGTGGCGATGCGGCCACAGCTCCAGCACTTCGAGCAATTCGACGGCGCTGTCCTGCGCGCGCTTGGGTTCGACGCCCCAGAGGCCGGCGACGAATTCGAGATATTCGAGCGGATCAAGCTTGTCGTAGAGCATCGGCTCGTCGGGCAGCCAAGCCGTTATGCGCTTGGCGGCGACCGGATCGCGCCGGGCGTCGACGCCGAAAATCTGCACGCTGCCCTCGTCGGGCGGCAGCAGGCCGGCCACCATGCGCAGCGTCGTGGTCTTGCCGGCTCCGTTGGGGCCGAGCAGGGCGTAGAACTCCCCCGCCCGCACCGACAGGTCGAGCCCGTCGACCGCCACCTTGCCGAAGGATTTGCGCAGGCCGGCGAGACGGAGGCCGGGAATCGCCTGGGTATCGGGGGATCGGAACTCGGACACGCTACGCCTCACACGGTCGAGCCCCGGCGGGGCGTCAATCTCGGTCAGTCTGGACCGCAGGCATTGCGCCCGGGTTAACCGGCGGCCAGAATTTAATAGCGCGCGTTATGACCCTTGATCATATTATAAGTAGTGTTATGTATTGCGCCATGCAACATGCACTCGAAAAAGATCCCCTGTTCCTGATCTACGATGTCGCCCGTCTGATGCGGACCCGCGCCGATCGCCGCGCCCGCCGCCGGGGCATGACGCGCGCCCAATGGGTTGTGCTGGCGTGGCTTGAGCTGAAGCCCGGCCTGTCGCAGGTGGAACTCGCCGATCTGGTTGAAGTTGAACCCATCACGGTGGCGCGGCTGATCGACCGGCTCGAGGCTTCCGGGGTCGTCGAACGGCGGCCGGACGCCCGGGATCGCCGCATCCGGCGGCTGTTCCTGACTGACAGCGCCGCGCCCCTGCTCGACGAAATCCGCGCCTACCGGGCGGAAGTTTCCGAGACAATCGCCACGGGCCTCGCCCCCGAGATGATCGCCGCCATGACCGAAGCCCTGATGCGGATCAAAACCAATCTGAGCCGCGACGCCAGCGAACCCGCGAAAAAGGCGGTTTGACCATGAACGCCCGTCCGAATTTCGACGCCCCTTCCGAGCCCATTCCGGCCGAGCGCTCCGAGGCTCCGGCGACGGCCCCCACTGCGCCGCCCGCGCTCGCGCCAGCGGCTCCGGCCGATGCTCCGGCTGCGCACCCAAAGGGCCGCGGGTTCACGCGCGGCGTGCTGATGTTGGGCGGAATCGCCATCGTGGCCGCCGGCTCCGGCTGGATGTGGCTGACGGGCGGCCGCTACGTCTCGACCGACGACGCCTACGTCCGCGCCGCGAAGCTGATGGTGTCGACCGACGTGTCGGGCCTCGTGTCGCAGATCGACGTGAGACAGGGGCAGACCGTGAAGGCCGGCGACGAATTGTTCCGCCTCGATCCCGCCCAGTTCCGCACCGCGCTCGACGCCGCGAAGGCGCAACTGGCGCAGGTGCGCGCCACGCTCGAAGCGCAGCGGCAGGATTACGCCCGCATCGGCGACGACATAGCCGCCGAGGAAGCCGTACTGGCGCAGGCGCAGGCGACGTTCGAGCGCACCTCGACGCTCGCCCGCACCGACATCGCCAGCAAGTCGAGCTTCGACCAGTCGCGTTTCGCGCTGGCCGGCGAACAGAAGAAACTCGACTCGCTGCGCCAGCAGGCGAAAGTCGCGCTGACGCGGCTTGGGGGCGACATCGACGCGCCGGTGGAGCGTCATCCGCAGTTTCAGTCCGCAAAGGCCGCCGTCGACGAGGCGCAGCGTCAGCTCGATCATTCGATCGTGCGCGCGCCTTTCTCGGGCATCGTCACCGCTGTCGAATCCCTACAGCGCGGCACGTATCTCGTTTCGCAGACGGCGGCGCTGACCAACACCGGCGCGGTCGGCCTCGTGTCGAACGAGAAGTTCTGGGTCGAGGCGAATTTGAAAGAGACCGATCTCACCTTCGCGCGCGAGGGCAATCCCGTGCAAGTGACGATCGACGCCTATCCGGGCCGCGTCTGGACCGGAAAACTCGACAGCATCTATCCGGCGACGGGCTCGGAATTCTCGATTCTGCCGGCGCAGAACGCCAGCGGCAATTGGGTGAAGGTCGTGCAGCGCATTCCGGTGCATATCTCCATCGAACGCGCGAAGAGCGATCCGCCGCTGCGTTCGGGCATGAGCGTCACGGCCGAAATCGACACCGGCCATCGCCGCCAGATCTCCGATCTGTGGAGCGGCTGGCTCGGCCACGCCATCGCCCGAACGGCCGATTGATCGACGCGCCATGGCCGAAACCAACCCGCCGCCGCACCGCACGCTGATCACCGTCTGCACCATCATCGCGACGCTGATGCAGGCGCTGGATTCGACCATCGCCAACGTCGCCCTGCCCTACATGCAGGGCAATCTGTCGGCGACGTCGGACCAGATCACCTGGGTACTGACGTCCTACATCGTGGCGGCGGCGATCATGACCGCGCCCGTTGGCTGGCTGTCGGCGCGGTTCGGCCGCAAGAACTTCTTCATCATCTGCCTCGCGGGATTCACCGGCACGTCGATGCTGTGCGGACTGGCGCAGAGCCTTGGGCAGATGGTCGCGTTCCGTCTGGCGCAGGGCGCGTTCGGCGCGGCGCTGGTGCCGCTGTCGCAGGCGATCATGCTCGACCTTTATCCGCCCGAGAAGCGCGGCTCCGCCATGGCCATGTGGGGCATGGGGGTGATGGTCGGGCCGATTCTGGGGCCGACGCTCGGCGGCTATCTCACCGACGCGTTCGACTGGCGCTGGGTGTTCTTCATCAACCTGCCGTTCGGGTTGCTGGCGATCTCCGGCATCGTGCTGTTCCTGCACGACACGAAACGCGATTCGTCGCTGCGCTTCGACGTGATCGGCTTCGGGGTGCTGAGCATCGGGCTCGGTGCGCTGCAATTGATGCTCGATCGCGGCGGCTCTCAGGACTGGTTCAGTTCGACCGAGATCGTCATCGAGGCAGTGCTGGCCTGCCTCGGACTTTATCTCTTCACCGTGCATCTGTTCTTCGCCGAGAAGCCGTTCATTCCGCCGCGCATCTTCCGCGACATCAACTTCCTGTCGGGCTTTCTGATGATGTTCGCGATCGGCATCGTGCTGCTGGCATCCTCGGCGCTGCTCGCCCCCTGTGTGCAGACGATGGCCGGCTATCCGGTGTGGCAGGCGGGCCTGCTGATGGCGCCGCGCGGGCTCGGCACAATGGCCGCGATGGTGTTCCCCGACCGGCTCGCCGACAAGACCGATCCACGCCTGCTGATGTTCTGCGGCATCCTGATGCTGGCGTGGTCGCT
>CANJEY010000064.1 GCA_947472615.1 Beijerinckiaceae bacterium | reverse complement strand
TCCGACGACGTCGCCCCAGCGGTTGGTGACTTCGCGGCGCTCCATCCAGCACTCGCCGCCATAGACGCCGGCCGGGGCGTAGTAGCCGGGGCCGGAATGCGCATGCGCTGCGCCGGCCGCAATCGCGCCAATCGCCAGGGCTCCGAAGACGCCCGCCGCAATCGCGCCGCCGTTGCGGGCCGAGGCCGGGGTCGCCGAGGAAAGGACCGTCATGCCGATCGTCAGGGCGGCCAGGGACGCGGTCAGGGTCTTCTTGAAATTCGTGTTCATGGCTCTCTCCTGTTGGTCTGCCGTGGGCTTGTCCCGTTCGGCGATGTTTGGAGATTAGTCACCATAACGCCGGGGTGATGTGCGCGGACGCACAGGGCGCGCTTTCACTCGCGAAGCCCGGCGATGTCGCCGAGCCGCTTGCACGGTCTTCGATTTCGCCCCATGTATCGCCGGTCAACCCGCGAGGCCGCCATGCCGCAGACCAAGAGCCCGATTTTCGACGAGTTCGCCAAGCTGATGAGCGATGCGGCGGGCGTGGCGCAGGGCGTCAAGCGCGAAGCGGAAACCTTGGCCCGCACCCAGATGGAGCGGCTGCTCTCCACCATGGACGTCGTCACCCGCGAGGAATTCGAGGCGGTGCGCGAAATGGCGGCGCTGGCGCGCGACGAGAATGATCGGCTGGCCGCCCGCATCGCGGCGCTGGAAGCGCAGATCGCCTCCAAAAGCTGAGCCATTCATAGCGCGAAGCTGCTGTGGACATATGCGTTTCACGCATGGACGGCAGAGTCCGAATCGACGACGTTGCATCGCACTAGGGCGCGCCGGGCGATCGGCGTATAGTCGACTAGCAAATTGATTCGTCGAGGAGTCCGGGATCGGCTCCGCTTCGCGCATGTTGCATCGGTCGGTTGCGTCAGGCCCGTCGGCAGTCCATCGCGTTTGCTTTCCGCATGACCAGGCCCAGGAATGTCCCTCACCCACTTCGAGTCCGATCTTCGCAACGAACATCCGGTCGATGTCGTCGAGCACATGGCCTCCCTCAACCAATGGGCCTTCGAGCGCGCCGGGGACGATGAAATCTCGATGTCGGTCACGGGCGGCTGGACGGACTATCACGTTTCGTTCACCTGGCTGCCGGACGTCGAGGCTCTGCATCTGGGCTGCGCGTTCGATTTCAAGGTTCCGGACCGCCGCCGCGCCGAAATCCTCGCCCTCGTGTCGCTGGTCAACGAGCAATTGTGGATCGGCCACTTCGGCCTGTGGGATTCCGAAGGCGTGATGATCTACCGCCATTCGCTGCTGCTGACCGGGGGGCTGGAGCCCAACCGGGCGCAGTGCGAATCGCTGCTCAACGCCGCCGTCACGTCGTGCGAGCGCTTCTATCAGGCGTTCCAGTTCGTGCTCTGGGCTGGCAAGAGCGCGCGCGAGGCGCTCGACACCGCCATGTTCGAGACCACCGGCGAGGCCTGACATGAGCATGCCGGCATCCATCGCGCTTGTCGGCGCGGGCAAGATGGGCGGGGCCATGCTGCAGGGCTGGTTCGGGCTCGGGCTCGACGGCAAGGCTACGACCGTCATTGACCCCTATCCGTCGGCCGACCTGAAAGACCTGTGCGGCCGCCATGGCGCGCGCATCAATCCGCCGGCCGGAAGCATCGCGCCGCCCGAGGTTCTGGTGCTGGCGATCAAGCCGCAGACGCTCGAGGCCGCCGCTCCGGAAATCGCCGCCATGGTGGGGCCCGGAACCCTGATCGTGTCGATCATGGCCGGCAAGACGATCGACAACATCACGTCGCGCATCGCCACCGCCAGCGCCGTCGTGCGCGCCATGCCGAACACGCCGGCGGCTGTCGGGCGCGGCATCACTGGCGCCGCCGCCAATGCGGCGGTGACGCCAGCGCAGCGGGAAACGGCGGCGGCGCTGCTGTCGGCCATCGGGCGCTTCGAATGGGTGGCGAACGAGAGCCTGATCGACGCCGTCACGGCAGTTTCGGGCTCCGGCCCGGCCTATGTGTTCTACCTGGTCGAGTGCATGACGAAGGCCGGCGTCGCGGCTGGTCTGCCGGCTGATCTCGCCGAGCGGCTGGCGCGCGCCACGGTCGAGGGATCGGGCGAACTCATGTTCCGCGATCCGGGCGTCTCGCCCGAACAATTGCGCAAGAACGTCACATCGCCGGGCGGCACCACGGCCGCCGCGCTCGACGTGCTGATGGCTGCTGACGGCCTCGCGCCCCTGATGGAGCGCGCCATCGCAGCGGCGAACCGTCGCGCGGGCGAATTATCCGGCTGACATCGATTGGACTTATTCGGCGCGCGGACTAGATTCCAGCGCAGCCGAGGAGTTTCCATGTCGATGCCCGACGACCTTCCCCCCATCGTCCCGAAGGCCCCGCGCGACGCGATCGTCGATGCGCTGCTGGAACTGTGCGCAGAGCGGCGCTGGGAGGAGATATCCATCAGCGATGTGGCGGAGCGCGCGGGCGTGACGCTGTCGCAGTTCCGCGACTGCTTCCCGTCGAAAGGCGCGGTGTTGGCGGCGTTCTCGCGACGCATCGACAAGATGGTGCTCGACGGAATGGATGATGCGCTCGCGGCCGAACCCGCCAAGGAGCGGCTCGCCGACGTGCTGATGCGCCGCCTCGACGCCATGTCGCCGTGGCGCGAGGGCCTGAAGGGCGTGACCGAATGGGCGCGCCGCGATCCGCTCGGCGCGGCGGCGCTCAACCGCATGGTGGTCAACTCGATGCGCTTCATGCTGGAAGCCGCGCGGATCGACTCGGAAGGGCCGCTCGGGGCGATCAAGCTGCAAGGCCTGACGCTGGCGTGGGCGCGCGTGCTGCAGGTCTGGTTCGAGGATCGCGATGAGGGGTTGGGGCGCACCATGGCGGCGCTTGATCGCGAATTGACGCGGGGCGGACGCCTCGTGGGTTATGCTCAGGACATCCATCACCTCACCGCGCCGCTGCGGGCGTTCGCGGGCGCGCTGTGCCGGGCGCGTGGCGATTTCGGCGGGCGCGTGCGCGAACGCTGGGCAGATCGCGGCGAACAGGGTGAGGAAGAGCCGATCGCAGGATGATTAGCTGGCGCGCGACCGGCGGCGGTCGTGGCCGGCTTCGAGGTAGCGTTCGCGCTTCGCGTCGTACATGCGCTGGTCGGCGCGCTTCAGCAGCGAATCCATGCGCTCGCCGTCGCGGCTGGTAGCGGCGCCGATCGACAGGCTGAGCTGCGCGCCGGAATAGAACTGGTTGTTCAGCTCCACAAGCTTGCGAATGGAATCGACAACCAGCTGACCCGCCTGCGCGTCCGAGCCCGGCAACAGCACGGCAAATTCATCGCCGCCGATGCGGGCCGCATGGGCGGGCTTCTCGATGAGCTTGCCCAGCACTTCGCCGAGGCGGCGCAACAGTGCGTCGCCGGCCGAATGGCCCATCTGGTCGTTTGCGGTCTTCAGGCCGTCGAGATCGATCATGATGATCGTCACCGGCCATGGCCCCTTGCGGTCGAGCCGGTTCAGTTCCTCGACGTAGAACGAACGATTGTAGAGCTTGGTCAGCACGTCGTGCTTGCCGAGATATTCGAGATAGGCCTCCGCCTTCTTGCGCGCCGTGATGTCGATCAGCGCTACCTGCACGCGCGACCAGTCGCGCTCGTGCCCCGGCAGCACGGAGAACTGCATGTAAACCTGCAACTGACTGCCATCGAGCGCGTAATTCACCACTTCGCGCTGCTGGAACAGCTTGCCGTCCCACAGGTCGATCAATTGCTCGCGGAAATGCCGGCCCATGTCGTCGCGGAACACGTCGCCAAGACGCATCAATAGCGTCTCCTTGTCGGGCGCGGCGAACATGTCCAGCGTGCGGTGGTTGACGTCGAGCACATGGATCTCGCTCATGCAGCGCTCGACGAATTCCGGGTGCACATCGGTGAAGACTCGGAAATCCGAGATGCCGATGGCTCGCACTTCTTCGAGAAGCGTCCGGATGGAGCTGAAATCTTCAACCCACAGCGACACGGGCGAATGCTCGAACAGGCCGCGCACATATTGCTCGCTCGCCTGCAGGCTGCGGCGTGCGGTCTCGCGCTCCGTCACATCCTCGACCGCGACAAGCACACGCGTCCACGACGATTCGTGACCGGGCAGTATCGAGCCGCGGAGTTCGATGTCGAGGCGCTTGCCGCCGAGGCTGTAATTGACGGTCGTGCTGCGGAACTCGGGCCTGCCGTCCCACAACTGGCCGAGTTCCTCCACATGCGTGGTGAACATGTCGTCGCGAAAGATCGACGCGATGTTGGTGGTCAGCGCCTCGACGCTGTCGGCTTCGAACAGATCGAGCGTCTTGCGGTTGACGTGCACGATGCGAATGCAGGCCGAACATTCCCCGACGCGGGCGGGATCGGCCTTCAGCCAGTCCCGCAGATCGGTGACGCCCTGAAGTCGGAGCGCATCGAAATAGGCCTTCAGCGCGCTGTAATCCTCGAGCCACAGCGAAACCGGCGCGAGGTCGAACATGCGCATGTAATCGTCATGCGAACTGGCCGAAGGCGCATCTTGCGCCATGCCGGACCGCTCCACGGGAGCACCTTTCGATTGCAGCGCGGCGCTCGAAACAACGGCAGCCGCGCGCTGACGTTGAATCGATCCGCGCCGATTCGCAACATAATTGCTGCAGCGCAGCTTGTACTATCTGAACGGCGCGACTCGAATGCTCTGAATTTTGTTTCAACCTTCCGGCAGCCGATACTCGCGGAAATCCTCACGCAGCTTCAGCTTGTTGATCTTGCCGGTGGCGGTGTGGGGAATTTCGGCGATCACCTGCACGTCGTCGGGCATCCACCAGCGGGCGATCTTGCCCTCCATGAAGGCCAGCACGCCGGCCTTGTCGATGGTGGGGCCTTCCTTTGGCACCACGACCAGAAGCGGACGTTCGCTCCATTTCTGGTGCGCGACGCCGATGACGGCGGCCTCCGCCACGTCGGGATGGCCCACAGCCAGATTTTCCAGTTCGATCGATGAAATCCATTCGCCGCCGGACTTGATCACGTCCTTCGATCGGTCGGTGATCTGCATGTAGCCGTTGGGGTCGATGGTGGCGACGTCGCCCGTGTCGAAGAAACCGGCATCGTCGAGAATGTTCTCGTCGTGGCGGAAATAGCCCTTCGTCACCGCGAAGCCCGACACTTTCAGCCGCCCAAACGTCTTGCCGTCCCACGGCAGTTCCTTGCCTGAATCGTCTGTGATCTTCATGTCGACGCCAAACGGCGCGTAGCCCTGCTTCACCTTGAGGTCGATCAGCGCTTCGCCTTCGAGCCCCGACAACGACGCCTTCACGGAGCCGAGCGAGCCAATCGGACTCATCTCGGTCATGCCCCATGCATGCACGACCGTCAGTCCGTAATCGCGCTCGAACACTTCGACCATCGCGCGCGGACAGGCAGAACCGCCCACCAGCATCTGTTTGGTGGTGGAAAGCCGCTTGCCCTCCTTCTGCAGGAAGGCGAGCAGCATGGCCCAGACGGTCGGCACGCCAGCCGCCATCGTTACGCCCTCCTGCTCCATCAGTTCGTACAGCGACGCGCCGTCGAGCCGCGGGCCGGGCATCACCATCTTCGCGCCCATCATGGGGCACGAGAAGGCAAGTGACCACGAATTGGCGTGGAACAGCGGCACGACGGGCAGCACGACGCTCGACGCCCGGATCGCCAGCGCATCGGCGTGCGCCAGCGACATGGAGTGCAGCACATTCGAGCGGTGCGAATACAACACGCCCTTCGGATTGCCGGTGGTGCCGGACGTGTAACATAGGCCAGCGGCGGTCTTCTCGTCGAACTGCGCCCAGTCGAAATCGCCATCGCAGGCGCCAATCCAGTCTTCGTACGCCATGGCGTTCTTCAGGTTCGTTTGCGGCATGTGCGCGGCGTCAGTCAACACGACATAACGTTCGATCGTCGGCAATTGATCGGCTATCTTTTCCAGCAGCGGTACGAAGCTGAGATCGGTGAGCAGGATTCGGTCCTGCGCGTTGTTGACGATCCAGACGATCTGGTCCGGAAAGAGGCGCGGGTTGACCGTGTGGTAGATCGCCCCGACGCCGGTGATGCCGTACCAGCTTTCGAGATGCCGCCAGGTGTTCCACGCCAGCGTCGCGATTCGGTCGCCGAGCACGATTCCATCCTGCGTCAGGCGCTGCGACACTTTCTTGGCGCGGATGTGAATCTCCGAATAGGTGGTGCGATGGATCGGTCCTTCCACCGACCGGCTGACAACTTCGCGCGCGCCATGCTGTCGCGCCGCGTAGTCGATGACGCGGTGAATCAGCAGCGGCCAATCCTGCATCAGACCCAGCATCGTTTCCCCCGTCTGTTTTCCGCCCGTCGTGCGGCTGGCCTGACAATGAAACGGCTCGCGCCGGTTCGCAATGCCTGTTTGAGCCGGCATCGCAACGCGCTCGCGCGTTACGCGGGCGCGGCCGCAAAAGGCTTGCTGCGGCTTGCGGGGAGATGACATGGCGACTAGGTTGCGAACCGGAATTCGGGGAGAGCGATGAACGAAACCGCGCAGGATGCGAGCGCCATCAGGGTCTGGTTTCGGCTCCTTCGACTTCAGGCGCGGCTCAACGTCGCCATCGCGGAGCGCCTGCGCGGACTGGGAATTTCGGTTCCGCAGTGCGACGTACTCTCCACGCTCACCGAGCGCGAGGGCGTCAGCCAGCAGGAGTTGGCGCAGCGCCTCTATGTCACCAAGGGCAATATCTCCGGGCTCATCGACCGGCTGGAAAAGGCCGGCCTCGTCGAGCGCCGCGCCATCGTGGGCGACCGCCGCTCGCACGCCATCTTTCTGACAGACGAGGGCCGCCAGATCGCCCATCAGGGCATCGACATCCAGCGGCGATTTGTTGTCGCGACCCTCGGACGGCTGCCGCCCGAACGCGTCACCGACTTTGAAAACCTGCTGATAGAGGCCCGAAACCTGATTCGGGAGTCGGAAGCCTACGCGGCGCGTCCGGCTTTAAAGCGGCGTTAACCGAAAGCGTCGAATTTGCTGGTCTGTTGGCGCGCCGCCATCATTCCATCCGAAAGACGCACTATGTCCGAGTCCCAGTTCAACGAGTCCCCGGTCAAGGCCGACATTCACAATGCTCGCGATCTGCAGGCCCTCCTCTACAGGGAAATCGGCATCTCCGCCGTGGCGGCTGCTCTCGAAGTCAAACTCGACTGCCCGGCTGTCGAGCCGGTCGCCATCAAGCGCGAAATCCCCGCCATCCTGCGCGACGAATCCCTGGCGGCCTGACGCTCACTTTACCGTATTGGCGGCCGGGCGTCGCTCCAGCGTCCGGCCGCTCTGATGCCGTTGCTCTCGCGCCGGCTGTTTCTGAAGGGCGCCGGCGGTCTTGCCTTCGGCGCGACTGGCCTCGGCTCCTATGCGTTCGGGGTCGAACCCGGACTGGTGCTCGAACAGACCTCCTACGCGATCACGCCGCCAAAATGGCCCGCCGGCCTGTCGCTGAAGATCGCCATCATCGCCGACATCCACGCCTGCGAACCGTGGATGCCGGTGTCGCGCATCCGCACGATCTGCGAACTCGCTAACGCCATGCAGCCCGACCTGACGGTGCTGCTCGGCGACTACAACGGCGGCCACAACATGGTCACCCGCGCGCTTGAGCCTCAGGAATGGGCCGAGGCGCTGGAAGTGCTCAGGGCGCCGCTCGGCGTCCACGCCATTCTGGGCAATCACGACTGGTGGCACGGCGCGATCCCCAAGATGAAGGGCGATCACGGCGAGAGCGTCCGTCGCGCCCTGAAGGCCGCCTCCGTCAATGTGCTGGAAAACGACGCGGTGCGGTTGAAGCACCAGGGGCAGGCGTTATGGCTGCTCGGCCTGTCCGACCAACTGGCGATCCGGATCGGACGCGGCCGCTACCGGGGCATGGACGACCTCGCCGCCACGACGGGGCTGATTCGCGACGACGCGCCCGCGATCCTGCTGGCGCACGAGCCCTTCATCTTTTCACAGGTGCCGGATCGGGTGGCGATCACGTTGTGCGGCCACACGCACGGCGGACAGGTCAATATTCCGCTGATCGGGGCGCCGTTCGCCGAGAAACGCTTCGGCAAGGACCATGTTTATGGTCACGTGGTCGAGAAAGGCCGGCACATGCTGATTTCAGCGGGTCTCGGCACGTCGATCGTGCCGGTCCGGTTCATGCGTCCGCCCGAAATCGTCGAACTGACGCTTGGCGGCGCGGCGATCGCCAGCGCCGCCGATCGTCCGATTACAGAACGACGACTTTCGCCCCCAGCGGGACGCGGTTGAACAGGTCGATCGCGTCGATGTTGCGCATGCGGATGCAGCCCGACGAGACGCTCTGGCCGATCTTCTCCGGCTCGTTGGTGCCGTGGATGCGGTAGAGGGTGTCTTTGCCGTGATCGTAGAGGTAGAGGGCGCGCGCCCCGAGCGGATTGTCCGGACCGCCCGGCAGGCCGCCAGCGGCTGCCGTCGGCTTCAGGTGCGGCCAGCGCTCCAGCATGTCGGACGGCGGCATCCAGCGCGGCCACTCGGCCTTGCGGCCGACGGTGGCGGTGCCGGTCCACCCATAGGCTTCTGAGCCGGTCGCGACGCCGTAGCGAAGCGCCTTCTTGTTCGCCTGCACGAGGTAGAGGAAATTCTGCTTGGTATCGACCACCACAGTGCCGGGAGCCTGTCCGGTCGGATCGTCGACTTCGTAGCGCTGGAAATTCATGTCCAGCTCCACGTCAGGCACTTTCGCCATGAATTCGGAGTCGCGCTTCGACACCGTCGGATCCGGCACGCTCTTGAAGTTGCAGCCGCCGAGGACAAGCGCCAGCGCGCCTGCCGCCAGAAATCCTTTGAAATTCATAAGTCAGCCCTGATTCTGTTCGTCGTCGAACCTATTAGGAAATTCCTTACCATAATCTTAGTTAGCGATAAGCTTGACCCAACGGAAAGCCGTGGGTGTTGCGGGCGCGCCACACGTCGGGCGAATGTCGCATGTCGATCCGGGTGGACAGGACGCGCGGCCCGGTGAAAGAGTGGCGACCGGAAGCGCAGCGAGCCGCGGCAGGTCGATCTTGAGCACTCTCTACATCACGCATCCCTCGGGGCTGAAGCACGTCATGGGTCCCGACCACCCGGAACGGCCCGACCGGCTGCGGGCGATCGAGCGCATTCTCGAACACGAGCGCTTCCAGACCCTGCATCGCGACATGGCGCCCCGCGGCGAGACGGCCGACATCATCCGCGTCCATCCCGAAGCCTATGTGACGAGCCTCGAAGAGGCCTCGCCGACGCAGGGTATGACCCATCTCGACGGCGACACATCAATGGGGCCGGGTACCTGGGAGGCGGCGCTGCATGCGGTCGGCGCGGCCTGTCAGGCGGTCGATGAGGTGATGGCCCGCAAGGTGTCGAACGCCTTCGTGGCGATGCGCCCACCCGGCCATCACGCCGAAACCTCGACCCCGATGGGCTTCTGCTTCTTCAACAACGCTGCGATCGCCGCCCGGCGCGCCCAGAAAATCTACGGCGCAGAGCGCGTCGCCATCATGGATTTTGACGTGCACCACGGCAACGGCACGCAGGAAATCTTCTGGTCCGACCCGACTGTCATGTACACGTCGACGCATCAGATGCCGCTCTATCCCGGCACCGGCGCGAAGACCGAGACGGGCGACAAGAACACGGTGGTCAACGCGCCGCTGCGGGCCGGCGATGGCGGCGTGCAGTTCCGCGAGGCGATGGAAACCGTCATCCTGCCGCGCCTGCACGCGTTCCGGCCCGATCTGGTGATCGTTTCGGCGGGTTTCGACGCGCACAAGCGCGACCCGCTCGCCAACATCAACCTGCTGGAAGAAGACTTCGGCTGGGCGACCGCGAAACTGATGGACGTCGCCGACAAGCACGCGGGCGGGCGGCTGATGTCTCTGCTCGAAGGCGGCTACGATCTCGAAGGTCTGGCGCGCTCCGTCGCGGCGCATGTGATGACGCTGATGACGGCAAACTGAGCGAAATCGCTCCGACTGTTGGCGTCGGCTATGTTTCCGATTGCATCGACTTGACGAGCCGGTCCGTCGCTATCTCGTCTCGTTTGACGCCCGTACAGTCAATGTTGTTTGCAAGATGCGCGATAGTTTCGCGGCTGACTTTCAGGCCCGGCGCTACTTCCGCCAGCGGGATCAGCACGAACGCGCGCTCGGCGATGCGCGGATGCGGAATCGTCAGGTCCGGCTCCGCCATCGTGATGTCGCCATAGGTCAGCACGTCGATGTCGAGCGTGCGCGGGCCCCAGCGCTGGATTCGCTCGCGGCCAGCGTCGCGTTCGAGCGTAAGGCAAAGTTCGAGCAGCGCGCGCGGCGTCAGGCGCGTTGAAACCAGCGCGGCCATGTTGAGAAAGTCGGGTTGGTCCGTCACCCCCCACGGCGGCGTCCGATAGACCGACGACAGGCGCAATAGCTTGACGCCGTCGGCTTGCGACAGGCGTTTCAGCGCCCCCGCAAAGGCGTCCGTCACGTCGCCCAGATTGCCGCCGAGGCCGAGCGTCGCCTCGACCGCCGCCGCGCTCATGTCTTCAGATCCGCCCGCGACAGCCTCACTTCGATGCCGACCGACGAGAGGCGTTCGGGGATCGGCGGCTTCAGCTTGCGCACCCGCACGCGCGCCGACACGGCGGCGGGAAACTCGCGCAACAGGCCTTCCGCCAGGGCCACCGCCGCAGCCTCCACGAGCTTGTAGCGCTTCTCGACGAACAGCCGGCGCACGGCGGCCACGATCGCCGCATAGTCGATCGCATGAACGAGTTCGTCGGTGCGCGCCGCCAGTGCAATATCCGTCTCCAGCTCCATGTCGACGGTGAAATGCTGGCCGAACTCGCCCTCGTGCGCGTGCCAGCCATGATAGGCGTGAACCTCGAGCTCATCGATCTGGACTTTTCCGGGAAGGATCATGGGCGTTGGATTCCGATCATCTCGATGTCTCGATAGACGCGCAGGGCGTCCACGTGTTCTGCAACATCGTGCACTCGCACGATGGCTGCGCCGCGCGCGACAGCCGCCAGAGACGCGCCGATCGTGCCGGCCATCCGGTGGGCTGCGATGTCGCGTCCGGTGATGCGCCCGATGATGCGCTTGCGCGATGCGCCGATCAGCACCGGAAAGCCGAGCGCCCGAATCTCCGAGAGACGCGCGATGCACGCAAGGCTCTGCTCGTGCGTCTTGCCGAAGCCGACGCCCGGATCGAGCACGATTTTTCTCGCAGTAACGCCCGCCTTCAGGGCGATCTCGATGGAGACCGACAGGAACCGCTTCACATCGTCGATGATGTCGAGCGAGGCGTCCTCGTGCGCGCGGTTGTGCATCAGCACGCAGAGCGCGCCGCCAGCGGCTGCGACCGCCGCAATGTCGGGGTCGCGCTGGAAGCCCCACACGTCGTTTATGATCGACGCGCCAGCCTCAATCGCGACCTGCGCCACACTGGCCTTCATCGTGTCGATCGACACGGGAGTCGACAGGCGTTCTGCGATTCCGCGAATGACTGGAACGACGCGCGCGATTTCGTCCGCCGCCACCACCGGCGTATGGCCGGGCCGGGTCGATTCGCCGCCGACGTCCAGAATGTCGGAGCCATCCGCCGCCAGTTGCGCCGCATGCGCGATCGCGGCTTCGGGATCGAAGAAGCGCCCGCCGTCTGAAAACGAATCCGGCGTGACGTTGACGATCCCCATCACCAGCGGACCGCCGGAGAGGTCGAGCGACTTTTGGTGCGGAAGTTCAATGCTCATGCCGCCCTCCGGCGGTTGACGTCATGGCCGGGGAAACGGCCATTGGGCGCTGTCGCCGACCTGCGCGCGGTGCCGCAGGAACGCGTCCGCCAGCACGATCGCCATCATGGCCTCGCCCACTGGCACGGCCCTGATCCCGACGCACGGATCGTGCCGGCCCTTGGTGCGGATTTCCACATCGTTCCCGAAGCGGTCGATCGAGCGCCGCGTTGTGAGGATCGACGACGTTGGCTTCACCGCGAACCGCGCCACGATTGGCTGGCCGGTCGAGATGCCGCCCAGAATGCCGCCCGCGTGGTTCGACAGAAACAGCGGCTTGCCGTCGTTGCCGACGCGCATTTCATCTGCATTCTCTTCGCCGGACAGGGCGGCGGCGTTCATGCCTTCGCCGATTTCCACGGCCTTCACGGCGTTCAGGCTCATGAAGGCTGAGGCGATTTCGGCGTCGAGCTTGCCGTAGATCGGCGCGCCCCAGCCGGCCGGCACGTTCTCGGCGACGATCTCGATCACCGCCCCACACGACGAGCCCGACTTGCGGATTCCGTCGAGATATTCGGTCCAGTGCGCCGCCGCCTTCGCGTCGGGGCAGAAGAACGGATTGTTGTCGATCTCGTCCCAGTCCCAGTTGTGGCGGTCGATCTTGTGCGGTCCGATCTGCACCAGCGCCCCGCGAATGACGACGCCGGGCGTGACCTTGCGGGCGACGCCGCCGGCCGCGACCCGCATAGCGGTCTCGCGCGCCGAGGAGCGCCCGCCGCCGCGATAGTCGCGCAGGCCGTATTTTACATCGTAGGTGTAATCGGCGTGGCCGGGGCGATACTGATCCTTGATCTCGCCGTAGTCCTTCGAGCGCTGGTCGACATTGTCGATCAGCAGGCCGATCGGCGTTCCGGTCGTGACCTGCCGGCCCGTCGCCGGATGCGCCATGACGCCCGACGCAATGCGCACCTGATCGGGTTCCTGTCGCTGGGTGGTGAAGCGCGACTGCCCCGGCCGACGCTTGTCGAGGTAAAGCTGCAAATCTGCCGCCTCGATCTCGATGCCGGGCGGACACCCGTCCACCACACAGCCGATGCCGGGTCCATGACTTTCGCCAAAGGTCGTGACGCGAAACAGATGGCCGAAGGTGTTGTGAGACATGGGACGCCCGCGATTGCTCAGGGCGTTCTAGGGAGCATGGGCCGGGTGGTCAAACTTCGGCGTTGTCCGCCAACCGGCGGACGTCCCGGGCAGCCATCCGCTAAGCTTTCACCTCGACGCCCGCTCCATGCAGCATCGGCACGGCCGGCGCGCCGACCCATTCCGAGTTCGCCGGAATTTCTTCGCCTTTCATCACGACTGTCAGCGGGCCGAGGCGCGCGAACTTTCCGATGCGGGTGTCGTACAGCACCGTCGAGCCGGCCCCGACCGTGACGCCGTCGTCCACATGCACGCGGCCGACCTTCATGACGCGGTCTTCGTAGAGATGCGTTTGCAGCGCCGACAGTGCATTGAGCGACACGAAATTACCGACGGTGACGCAGTCGAACTCGGTGATGTCGGTCATGTCCATGTAGCACCCCTGACCGCACTTCGTGCCGAACAGGCGCAGAACCCACGGCAGGAACGGCGTGCCCTTCAGATGGTCAAGGAGCACCTTTGCCCCCATGCCCCAGTACATCACCGCGACAGCCTCGGTGCGCATCGCCCACCACGACCACATCGGCTTCACGACCGGCTCGTAACGGCCCATGGTGAGCCATTTGACGATGATGCAGACCGACGTGAGCGCGAACGAGATCGCCACCGAACAGGCGATGAAGATCACGATCAGTTCGAAATAACGCCCGGCCAGCAGCGGAGGTGCGAGAAACTCGACCGCCCACGTGCCGAAGGTGATGAACAGCATCGTCGGCAGCGAGATATGCACCGCCTCGAATACGGCGCGCATCCACTTCTTCCAGCGCGGCGCCTCGTAGGTCCAGTTGGCGCCGGTGTCGAAGCGCTGGCGCACGGGCAGCTTGATCGGCGGCGAGCCGAACCATGTGTCGCCGGGTGACATCAGTTCGTTCGCCGGCGGCTTCGACTTGATGCCGATCAGCGCGCCGGTCGGAATATCCGCGCCCGGCGGCACCACGCCGTCGTTGCCGACGAACACGCGCGCGCCGGTGCGGACGGGCTTCAGATACATCCAACCGCGCCGCACGTCCTCGTCGCCGAGCACGACTTCGTCAGCGATGAAGCACTTCTCGCCGATGTCGACGAGATCGTAACGGCCAGCGAGATTGGTCGAGATCTCGGCGTCCTTGCCGATTTTCGCGCCCATCAGCCGATACCATGCGCGCATGTAGACGGTGGCGTAGAGCGACGACAGCACTTCGAGCATGATCTCGGTGGTCAGCGCCACGGTCCACTTGCGGAAGTACAACCACGAATGCACCGAATAGGTGCCTTCGTGTACGCGCGGCAGAACGGTCCATCGGAAGATCGCAATCAGCCCGACGGTGATCAGCACCATCACGAACGACGTCGGCCACGCCATCAGGGGGATCGACGCGAGATACAGGAACCGGTCGATGTCGGCGACGCCGATCAGATCGTCGACGCGGTCGAACACCCAGAACGACGGAAACAGCGGCAGCAGGCTGAACGGCGGAATCGCCAGCAGCAGCAACGTGTACAGGAAGGTCATCAGCCCCTGACGTCCGGGGGTGGTGGTCGCAGGGGGGTCTAATTCGGCTTCGTCCACCATGCCGGTCTTGCGGCCGGGCGAACCGTCCCAGATTTCGAGCGGCGCGATGACCTGCCCGGACTGAATGGAGCAGAGATCCTTCAGCTCCGCGCCGCGGCCGATGACGACGTTTTCCTCGAGCACGCAGGACGTGCCGATGTAGGAATCCGGGCCGATCTCGCAATGGCCGATGATCAGCTCCGCGCCCTCGACGCGCGCATTGGCGATTTTCAGGCGCGAGCCGACGCTGGCGCCTGCGCCGATTGTGATCAGATCCGGCGCACCGATCTCGATGTCGCCGATGATGGCGTCATCGCCGACCTTCGCGCCGAGCGCGGTCAGGTAGAGCCGCATTAGCGGCGAACCCTGGAACCACTTCATGTGCGTCAGCGCCAAGAAGCGCTGCGCCAGCCACCAGCGGAAGTAATAGACGCCCCACAGCGGATAGCGCCCCGGCTTCGTGCGTCCGAGCAGTATCCATTTCGCCGCAATGGCGATCATCAGGGTGATGATGTTGATGCAGACATAGACGCCGAGCAGCGACGTCACTTCCTGAAGCAGCGAGGCCTCGGCGTCGGTCAGCAGCATGTAGCTGACGAACACTCCAAGCCATTGCGCCGTCATCAGCGCCAGAATGAACGGCAGGGCGATGAATTGCGCCAGTCCGCACAGGAAACGGCGCAACAGCGGCGGTGGCTCGAATGACAGATCGAGCGGCGGGCCGATATGCGCCACTTTCTTGTCGAGCAATTCGCCGATCGCCCGCAGCGAGCGAGCCGCATAGATTTCCTGCAGCGTGATGCCGGCGAGCGACGGCGTCTCGCGCACCACGGACACGAAGCGCGCCGCGAGCAGCGAATGGCCGCCGAGATCGGTGAAGAAATCCGCGTCGAACGGGATCGTCTGCGGCGGCAGCACGCGCTTGGCG